>SLDF01000241.1 GCA_007125435.1 Saprospiraceae bacterium | reverse complement strand
CAGCTTCTTCAAGTCTTGATCAAAATCGCTATCCTAAATAAGGGAACTGAGACGCCTCTGGCTCAGCGTCGTCCTAAATTATAATTAAAACCTTATCTAAGAACATACTTTTGAGAAGCACTAAAAGTAGAAGCCGCTCAAAACAGCAGCGACACTCATTGTTAGACCTATACATACAAGCGGATAGCCCGGCCCTCATCCCTCCCCAGGAGCAAGGGGATGGGTGGGGGAACACGCCCATAACGTCGGATTATTAGCATTGAAATAATTCTTCTAAATTTCCGCAGACGACTGACGGCTCTTTTTTTAGGGTTTACAATAAAAAACACCTTCGAAAAATGGGTGTATTTCATTTTGTCGCTTTGGGCATCACCCTTCGGGTCGCTACGTTCCAGGACTCCCTAAACGGTCGGCCTCAGCTTCGCTATTGCTACGCTGAGTCTGGCTCCTGCCGTCGCCACCCTTACACATCGCTGATGCAATACCCGAAAAAACGACATTTTGAAATGCACCCTCGAAAAATTGCTGTATTCAGTTAATAATCATATATTTATACTCGTAAGTTGATTGTGATTTCTTTATGGAGACTGAGTTTTTGACGGATGGTCTAAATCTACATAGATATATAGTCTGCTAATGAGCTTGTCTTATGAATCCAATATTCAACTTCCCGGCGATCCATCAATAAGGCTCAAGATTAGTGACTACGCCTAGAACACACTAAATCTGTCTAACAATGAGCAAAAAAGAACCTACCTTGCACAAGAACACCAATCCTACGCTGATTAGAATAATAAAGGTAACGCTGAGATCTGCGTGGATTTCAATACTTATCATCTTGATCCTGACTTTGCTGATGACAATGATGGAGCAAGGGACAGCCCTACTGGTCTCCTTATTGGCCTCGCCGTGGAGCTTCTTGATGTTTATGATACTGACTGGAGCGCTTGCTTTGGTGGTAGGTCATTATCCTATTTATCTCATGAAGTGGCAGCGAGATCATTCGCCCTTCAAATCAGGGTCGAAATCTAAAAATGGGATTAAATGGAATATGGCATTAGGACTAGGTGGTGTGGGCGTCATTGAGTTCAAAGAGGAAGAAGACGATGAGGAAGAACAACTGAAAAAGTCTGACAAGCGGGTCATTGATGGTTTTAACTTTATGCGAGGCCTTTTGGGCATAATCTTTATTCAGGCTCTGACCATAGTCGTGCTGTCAGCGTATACCGCTTATATAGATTCCGACTTTCCCCTCCGAACAATTGTCATATTATTATTTCTGTTTTTTGGTTCTATTCATTTGTATATCTTTTACAGAAAGGACGAATTACTCAAGAATAAAAAAAAGTTGATGTTTGGGCTGTACAATGTCCTATTTGTGTTGACCACAACAACTTTTCTGGCAACGTGGATTACTACCTTTAACAGCCATGGTGTATGGGAGTCTGTGACGGTCTGGCTGTTGTGTGGCAGTCTGTTCTTGGGTAATTTATTCTACATCTGGTTTAAGAACTTTAGGTCGTCAGGGCAGGACAAAGAAGAGTCACCTTGCATTATTTTCCCGCTATCACTATTAAGCGATCATATCAAGTTTATTCTTTTTAATACAATTCTTGGATATGCGGCCTTAGTGATCTTTATTATGAGTCAGATTTATGACGTCATACATCCGCTGGTGGTCTTACTGGCTTTCTTGCACTTGCTATACGGTGCTATTGTGATCACGCTGAAGCACAGGATTTATTACTTATCAAAGCACTATGAAAAAGGGGAGAGGCGTCGACGTTTTTTTACCCACATATTACCTGCGCTGCCGATCTTATTGTTGATTTGGGTCGTTTTTTCGACAAATATGGGTAATGAATTACATACCCTGCCACCTGTCGAAAAGGGGGAGGTAGTCTCATTGGATTCCTATAAAGAGCAATTTATCGAACATATGAGATCTTTGGCGCCTAAGGACTCTACGATGTATTTCATATCCAGCTATGGTGGAGGTCTTAAAGCCAATGCCTGGAATTTATTTGTATTGGATACGCTTACAGACTTTAGAGGAAAAAATATACTCAATCAGACTGTGGCTATGTCAGGTGTGTCCGGTGGTTGCCTCGGGCAACATTTCTATGCGAGCATTTATAAACAAGGCCTTGACAGAGAAGGCCGAAGAGATATCATCCATTCGATTTCTAAGGCCAATATGTTGACAAGGGATTTGGCCTGGTTATTGGGATTTGACCTGATCAGAGAGTTGGTGCCTTATGCAAGCTTTAACCAGAGGGATAGAGCCGGTGCAGCTATGGAAAAGTATGCTAAACTTCTCAATGACGAGCGTATCATGTCCATACCATATCAAGCATACTGGGCTGAAATCATAAAGGATCGCCACTATCCTATACAGATAGTCAATGCTGCCGGTACGCATCATCGAAGGGGGATTGCTTGCTCTGTAGATATTGATACGTTTAAAAAAGTTTTTCCCAATTCTGATAATTTACTTGACTTGCCTGATAGCGCGACCTTGAGTTATGCAGACGCAGTCTCGTGTTCACATCGCTTTCCGTTATTCAGTCCTTCTGCAAAGGTGCAGACCAAAGGACACTATCTGGATGGCGGATATTATGAAAACTCAGGTATGTTGAGTTTGGTAGACCTGTACAAGTACTTGATGCAGGATACTACATTTAGGGCGGAATTCAATGATTGGAAGGTTGTATTTTTGCAGGTCAGAAATGATCGATCCGAGTACCTGAGGTCCAAGATCAATAGAGAAGATTTGAAGATCACAGAGACAAGAGAGAGCGGAGAAATACTTGCCATTCTGCGCACAGTTTCGTCGATTAAACATCTTCCGCTTTATATTGAAGATAACCTTAAGTGTACTGAAAATATCGAATATAGGACTATCGACTTGCCCTATACTTTGGATGAAAAGACGATCAAAAAAGCTTTGCGGGTTAAACAATTTGATTGTTCTTCTCAAGATGAGTTAGAAAGAAAAATTGATGAGGTAAACAGAGAAATAAAACAAGCTCTTGTCAATGTCGAAAATTATAAATGGACAACCATAGAGCCGCCATTGGCTCGATATCTGTCAGTACCGGCGGTCAACTACATGGAGACCATGCTCAAAAATGATTCGACCATATTTAATAATCTCCTTCACAAGTAAAACCATTTTTATGAAAACATTAATTTCTCCCGTCCAGTCCATACCAGTTTCTACATTTCACGATGTAGCAAAGCGTATCCCTGATTCACCCTATGATAGATTGCCGAAGTATGCGGCAGATACTTTTAGGAAGATTAAAAGGGGAGACCGCAATGCACCCGGGATCATGATTGACGTTCATGCACATGCCTTTACTTACAGAAATATCCCGGAAGATTTTCTAAAATACCGCCGATGGCTATCTCGAACACTGCGAAAAGCTGCCGGACGTTTGTTCAAACCCTCTTTCATGAGAGCCTTTGAAGCAGATACGCCCGCCAATGTTGTCAAGGGGCTGTTGAAAAAGTATTTTGACTCCCCTTATCATAACTTTGCCATTAAAGATACTTTCATAGTATTGCTCATGATGGATATGGAGCGTGGCATTAGGGGTGCTATAGAAGAGCCTTTTCCTGATCAGGTCAGACAAGTTTGTAAATTGGTTTCTGACTTTAAGTTTACTTATGACGGTAAAACTTTCGATGGGAATAAACACTTGATTCCGTTTCTTGCTATTGATCCGCATAACCCCGATGCCTTTAAATATTTTCTTTCTGCCTTTATCAAGGATGTCAACCTTACTGAAGTCAGAGAGTTGAATGGTGTAGCTCCATTTTGCGGTGTTAAGGTGTACCCGGCATTAGGATATGTGCCTTATCATCCAACTTTACTAGAAGTGTTTAAAGTCTGTGAGGCGAAAGGCATACCCGTTGTATCACATACTGGTGGGCATCGTACACATGCTTCCTATGATGCCATAGAAGTGCTGTACAGAAGTAAACAGGATGGTGTGGACATCGATAAGCGCAAGACCATCTCGTTAAGAGGGATGAATAAGTCCCATTTCTCGAGATTCTTCTTGCATCCACATCACTGGAAGCATGTCCTGGACCGCTATCCAAATCTTAGACTAAATTTGGCCCACTTTGGCAGCAATGCTGATTGGTATAGATATAGAAATGGCAACAACAGTATGGTACATAGGACAAAAGACATCATTAGAGGCTATAAAAGTGTCTATGCAGATTTGTCTTATTCCTTCTATCATAAAGTCAACATAAGGAAGATGAGAGAGATGATGGCAACAGATAGGGATGTAAGAGATAAAATTCTCTATGGTTCTGATTACTACCTCTGTGATATAGAACATCAAAGCGTATCGGATTTTTATAACAATGTCAATGAGATCATTACCGACAGCCAGCACCAACGACAGTTGTTCTATGCCAACGCTATTGACTTTTTAGTTGGAAAGTGACTATTGAACCCGTTTTATGCATCAGCGATGTGAAGTGGTGGTGAAGCGATAGCGTAGCCAGACTCGATGTAGCAACTGCGGAATCGAGGCCGAGCGAACAGCGAGCCACGAAACGAGTCTGAAAATAGCCGTCGTATGATCTAAGTCGCAGCTATTTTGAGTAAGATCGAAGAATAAAAAATACGCGCATAGCCATAGCTACGCAAGTATTTTTTTTTCGAAGATATCGCTCAAAAGAGCAAGACTTGGGATCGTTAAGATGGCTGTTTTCAGACTCTTAAAAGCGACCATCCGACGGCAGGAGGAGGGTGATGCCCCAAATATAAAAACGAAATAATACTCTCCTTTCTGCTAAAGCTCCAGTAGCCGATTATCAATGACTCAATTATGGCTATGCATTCATTTCACATGACTATCTATTGGAATACCTCATGATCAGGTACAACAGCATGACCAGCGAGGATAGTGCAGCGGATACATAAGTCATAGCTGCCCATTTAAGTGCATCCTTGGCACCTTCATGCTCTTTGCCTCTAGTGGTGCCTGTAGACTCTAGCCAAGCCAATGCCCTATTGCTGGCGTCAAACTCCACGGGTAGTGTAACAAATGAAAATAACGTGGTAATCGCAAAAGCAATAATCACAACCAACATTAACTGGGGCATGGTACCAATAGTCAAAAATGCTATGATCAATAAAAACTGCTGCGCTTGGGCTGCTATGTTTACCACAGGGACGAGTTTAGAGCGCATCTGCAACCATGCGTATGCTTGATCGTGCTGTATAGCGTGACCGCACTCATGTGCAGCTACAGCTGCTGCCATCACCGATCTACCATTGTGTATCGCCGGACTGAGCGCCACGGTCTTGGTAGCGGGATTGTAATGATCAGAAAGAAAGCCCTGATGCTCTACAATCTTTACATTTGAGATGTTGTAATGCCTGAGCATGGCTTCGGCGATCTCCTTGCCACTCATACCGTTGCTCAGTCTAACTTGTGAGTATTTTTCAAATTTTGCCTTTAGCCTATTGCTTATGAAATAGCCTATCACTGATAAAATACCTGCTACGATCATGTAGCCATAATATTCTCCCATGATTTATTTTTTTTAAGTTATTTAATCCATTCAAAGCCAGTGTAAGGGATAAGTTGCTTTGGAATTTTGATACCATCTCCCGTTTGGTGGTTTTCTAAAATTGAGGCGACAATTCTGGCTAGTGCTAGTGCACTTCCATTTAAGCTATGAGCCAATTTGTTCTTGCCATCCTCATCCTTAAACCTTAATTTTAAGCGATTGGTTTGATAGGTTTCAAAATTTGACACACTGCTTACTTCCAGCCATCTTTTCTGGGCTGCTGAGTATACCTCAAAATCATAAGTAATAGCTGCTGTGAATCCCAAATCACCACCGCATAAACGCAAAATTCTGTAGGGTAGTTCCAGTGCTTCCAATAATCCGCTTACGTGGTTCAGCATATCCATGAGAGCTTCATCAGAATTTTCAGGACGCTCTATTCTGACGATTTCGACCTTGTCAAATTGATGAACTCTATTCAACCCTTTGACATGTGCGCCATAGCTGCCTGCTTCTCTTCTAAAGCATGGTGTATAGCCACAAATCTTCACTGGTAAATCGTCAGTCTTTAATATGACATCGCGATATACATTGGTCAGAGGCACCTCAGCTGTTGGAATCAGATAGAGATTGTCTCTCTCTACAAAATACATTTGACCATCCTTGTCAGGAAGCTGACCTGTACCCCTAGCTGAGTCTTCATTGACTAACAAAGGGGGCTGCATTTCCAGATATCCACCTTCTGAAGCTTTATCTAGAAAGAAGTTAACTAATGCTCTCTGGAGCTTAGCACCATAGCCTACAAACAATGGGAAGCCTGACCCACTGATTTTTGCCCCTGTTTTCAAGTCAAAAATTTTGTATCGCTCTGCTAATTCCCAGTGAGGCAATGCATTGTCGTCTAAAGTCGGTAAGGGGTCTGTCCAGTCTCTGTATACTTCGTTGTCATCTTCAGTAGTGCCACTTGGCACAATGGATTGAGGGACATTGGGTAAGTCCAATAGTTTATTTTCCAGCTCAATCTTTACTGACCTTATTTGATCTTCGAGAACAGATGTTTTGGTTTTTAGTTGGGACACCTCAGTTTTGGCTAGTTCTGCTTTTTCCTTCTCACCGGATTTGAACAGCTGGCCAATTTCCTTTGCCAATTGGTTCAATTCACTCAAGTGCTCATCCAGGTTTGCCTGGATTTGCTTTCTTTCATCATCAAGGGCTATGACATCCTTTACAAGCTGTTGGGCCGCAGATAATCCTCTTTTCTCAAGTCCTTTAATAGCTTTGTCAGTGTCTTGTCTTAGCTGATTTACTTCTAGCATAGAATAGAGTTTAATATCCAGCAAGGATAAATTTTTTTGATCTTTTTTTGCAAAGATAGTATTTGATCCAAAAAATAAATTTATTTTTGCGGTGTTGTTATGATAAATCATTTCGTCTAGATCACGACTTCCTCTTCGAGATACACCTTAACCCATTACGAGTTCAATGATAAATAAGGCTTTAAGTTGCATTTGATTTATCTTGATGTTTTTTTTTAAAGCACAATCCACGATTTTTTTTCAATTTACTATAAGAAATTATGATGTACGATATTTCGCAACTAAATGAGATGTTGTTGCCAGAGCTGAAGGATGTAGCAGCGGGTATGAATATTAAAGGCTTTCGCCGAATGAATAAGCAAGATTTGATATACAAGATCCTTGATGAACAAGCTATTATCAGCAAAGAAAATAAAGACTCAGAAAAAGTAGAGCCAAGTGTTGCCAAAGCTAATAAAAAGTTTAATGGGCCATCTGAAAATGATGATGACAGAAGATCAGACAGTAAGAGTGAGGCTAGCAATAAACAATCAAAACCTAAGCCACCTGATAATACAGCAAAATCTAATGTAAAGTCTTCTGATAAGCAAGAAGATAGTGATAAAAAACAGTATAAGTCTTCTGCAAGAAAGACCTCATCTAGAAGTAAGCCTTACAAAAAGGTGTCTAAAGATGAAGGGCAAGGTGATAAGAGACAGCCCCAGACATCTAATACCAAAAGTGAAGCTAAGGACGACAATAGGAAATCTTCTCCTAAAAAGGATAACAAGCACGAGAAACAAGAGCAAAAACCTAAGTTCAATGTCGATCTTGATGGCGTCGTAGAAGGCGAAGGTGTACTTGAAATGATGTCTGATGGATATGGGTTTCTGAGGTCGTCTGACTACAATTACCTGACATCTCCTGATGATATTTACGTAAGTCCTTCGCAAATTAAATTGTTTGGGCTTAAAACCGGAGATACCATTAAAGGCTCAATTAGACCGCCTAAAGAAGGTGAAAAATATTTTGCACTATTAAAGGTATCTAGAATCAACGGTCTTATCCCACATGATATCCGTGAGCGTGTACCTTTTGATTACTTAACGCCCTTATTTCCAAATGAAAAATTCAGCTTGACAACTACTGACTCAGGCAAGGATTATGGCAATAGAATGATTGATTTATTCACGCCAATCGGAAAAGGACAAAGGGGACTAATAGTCGCTCAGCCGAAAACCGGTAAAACTTTCTTATTGAAAGATGTAGCCAATGCTATAGCAAAAAATCACCCTGAATGCTACCTGATTGTGCTTCTTGTAGATGAAAGACCAGAAGAAGTAACAGATATGAAAAGGGATGTCAATGCAGAAGTAGTAGCATCTACATTTGACGAACCAGCAGATAACCACGTGAGGGTCGCCGGAATTGTCTTGGAAAAGGCAAAAAGGTTAGTAGAGTGTGGTCATGATGTTGTTATTCTATTGGATTCAATCACTAGACTGGCAAGAGCTTACAATACAGTAGCACCAGCTAGCGGTAAGGTGTTATCCGGCGGTGTCGAAGCTAATGCACTTCACAAACCGAAGAAGTTTTTTGGTGCAGCTCGTAAGATCGAACATGGTGGTTCATTGACCATTCTGGCTACTGCACTTATCGATACAGGGTCGAAAATGGACGGGGTGATCTTTGAAGAGTTCAAAGGAACAGGTAATATGGAATTACAATTGGATCGTTCGCTGGCCAATAAGAGAATATACCCTGCAATTGACCTTACCAAGTCAAGTACAAGAAGAGATGACCTTCTTCTGGATAAAGAAACATTACAGCGTATGTTTATCCTTAGAAATCACCTCGCTGATATGAAACCGGATGAGGCTATTGATTTTTTGAGGAAGCACATGTATGGCACTGTGAGCAATGATGAATTCTTGTCCTCAATGAATGGATAAGCTTGGTAAACTCCACAGGGCACATTTCAAAATGTCGGATTATCTGGTCTTGCATCAGCGATGTGAAAGGGTGGCGACGACAGGAGTCAGACTCTGCGGAGCTATAGCGAAGCAGAGGCCGACCGTTCAGGGAGCCCTGTAACGAGTCTGAAAATAGTCGTCGTATGGTCTAAGTCGCAGCTATTTTGAGTGAGATCGAAGAAATAAAATATGCACCTAGCCCAAGGTTACACTTGATGTCGTCTGAAAAGAGCTAGAGCCTAGAGAATTTTACTTTAGACGAGTGCTGAAGATAGAGCATAGCCTCAAGTGCTACACGACCGGTGAAGCAGGAAGTATAAAGTAAAATTATCAAGCAGTGCAGCGGTCTAGCCTTTGAAGATGGCATCAAGGGTCGCCAAACTCCGTAAGTATTTTCTTTCGAAGATATCGCTCAAAAGAGCAAGATTTGGGATCATTAAGATGGCTATTTTCAGACTCTAAAAAGCGACCCGTAACGAAGAGGAGGGTGATGCCCAAAGATATAATGAAATGCACACAATTTTATCTTTAAATAGATTGCAAATAAATAGATTGCAAATAAATAGATTGCAAAAGTATCGTTAAGTCAGACTATTAAGTAGAACGAAAGTTGAATTCCATGTTGTTTTTACTATCATCTGCTAAAACACTTAGCTCTTTTTCGCCAAAAGATTTGGAAAGTAAATCTAACAATCTTATTTTTGCACTTCTTTTGAAAAGACATCATTAATCCTCTTTGAAAGAAGAGTAATTTTATAAAAGTACAGTAATGAAACGCACATTTCAACCATCTAGAAGGAAGAGATCAAATAAGCATGGATTCAGATCGAGAATGGCCACAAAAAATGGTCGTAAAGTATTGGCAAGACGACGTGCTAAAGGCAGACACAAACTCACTGTGTCTGACGAACAAAGGCTGAAGTAAGGTTGAATAGCCACATAAAGATTTGATGGGGAGTGATTTGACTAAATCACTCCCTTTTTTCGCAAGATAATATCAAATAGCCTCCCTTGATTTAACCCCATATTATCTATATCAAGTATCGATATTTCTTAACGTAGCAGCAGAGGGCTCTTTCACGGCTTCAAAATCAGGTGCAGGACTTAGTCTTAGAGCGGCCATTAGGGAGAATTATAATTATCACTTCATACATTACTAAACTTTTCATTTTAAACCACTACCTTAGAATCCAGTTCAAGACAACTTAAAAGGTGATACAGGTATTAGACAAATAGTATTGTCAGGCACTATGCTACAATTAGACTAAACGCTCACATAAGTTAAGATGGAAAGCCTTCATTTTTCAAGTCAGGAAAAGCTGAAAAGTAAGAAGTCAATAGATCTTCTTTTTAAAAAGGGGGATCGGTTGTTCCACTATCCTTTGCAATTGGTTTTTGCTCCGACTGAGCATGAAGAGTCTGTCCGTTTTAAGGCAGCTTTTAGCGTACCAAAGAAATACCATAGGCATGCTGTGGTAAGAAACAAACTCAAAAGAAGAGTAAAAGAGTCCTTTAGGTTGCTTGCACCAAGGCTTAGAAAACGGCTTGAAGAGAAAGGTGAGAGACTCAACTTTATGTTTGTTTACATATCAAAAGAAGAACTCACATACAATACGATTGATAAAGCTGTTGCTTCCCTTTTGAGAGATTTAATGAACCTCGACAAAGCCGAGCGATCAAGCAAATAGCGAGCCTCGAAGTAAGCTTGAATATGGTCATCGTATGATCTAAGTCGAAGATATTGCACAATAGAGAGCTATACTTGGGATCATTAAGGTAGCATTTTAAGACGCTAAATAGCGCCTGCTCTTCACGATTCATTGGGAATAAAGGGGCAAGGCCCAGTATTCTAAAATATAAAACATCTTTCTCCTAAGGCAGCATGTCAGAAGACATTTTCAGACGTATTATCCTATGTTAGTTTTTGTATAACCGCAATTGTACTTATATTTGATAAGTATTGTGAAAACAAGAATCGCTAAGATTAGGGAGTCGATTGCTTTGAAATCTTAGTCCAGAGAATTCGATTGGTCTGTGAATTTGTTCAAATAGTATAGTGACACGATGATAAATTTTATTAAATATACAGCTATTGTATTTTTTTGTTTTTTTTCGATTTCTATTTACGGCCAGGTGGTTATGCAAATCGAAAAGACGGGCAGTATCAAGAAGGAAAGGTATCATATAGGGGATGAGATAGAATTCGAAACAGCAAACTTTCCAGGAGTATGGCAGAAGCGTATCATTACAGATATTAGACCTGATGACAATGTTTTTATTTCAAATACGGATATGTTTAATCTTTCAAATGTACTGAGGGTTAGGAGGATAAGTCCTACTACTAGCGTGATAGCATCTGTACTTTACTCTATAGGAGGTACGTCTATTATAGGGTCTGCTACAGCATACACATTTGGTTTTAGGCCGGATAATTGGACGTTGGTTATCATCTTTGCTATTGCGCCTTTTGGCGTCGGTTGGCTAGTTAGTAAATTATTTAAATACAAAACATTTAGAATTGGACCAAATAGAAGACTGAGGGCATTAGATTTAACCTATTATCCTCCTGAAGACGATTGGTGATTTTATTTTTT
>SLDF01000304.1 GCA_007125435.1 Saprospiraceae bacterium | reverse complement strand
CTGCCCATGAGACTGTCAGGAATACAAGCGGATAGCCCGACCCGAAGGGGCACGCCCAAAACATCCTAAGCATAATTCAAACCCGAATTATGCATTAGAAATTCGTGATGAGGGTATAAATTCATATATATCAATTCTCTCTGAGGTTGATGGGAGTCTTGTGCGCAAATCTGGCTGCAGGTAATGCGGAAAGGTAGGCGATGATGATGACGGTAGCGCTGACGACGATGATGTCGATCCACGATAATGCCACGGGATATGCTTGGACGGCGAATCCGTCGGGGATGCGTACAAGGGCGTACTTGACCTGGAGGTTGTAAATGATGAGGGCTAATATGACGCCTCCAATGGCACCTAATAGACCTATGATCAAGCCCATCTGCTTAAATATAAGCGATGTATCACGGTCGGTGTAGCCCATGGCTTTGAGAACGGAGATGTCGAGTATTTTTTCGCGGAGGATCATCCATATGGCGCCGACGAGATTGAAAGCGACGAGGAAGAGGGTAAGGGAGAGGATGATGTAGCTGACCCATTTTTCGAGTCTTTGTAGCTTAAGAAAAGCCTCATCTTGCTCGTAGCGGTCCTTTACGGTGAAGTCAGAACCGACAATGGCTTTGACTGCTGCTATGGTACCGGATGGTGTAGGAGAAGCCAATCTGACTTCGAAAGCGCTGATGCGGTCGTGTAACTGAAGGAGATCCTGAGCAAATGCGAGTGAACTCAAAACATACTCATTGTCAAAGTCTTGCTGGATCATGAATATGCCGGACGGCTGAGTATTGCGCGACTGAAATGGCTGATCCATGGCTGAGCGCCGAGTGCGCTTCGGTGCATATACTGTGACGGACACAAAGGGGTCATAGATGTTTACGGCGAGTCGATCTGCCATACCTAGCCCTAGAACGGCTTTTTCGACACCTTCTTCTCTGAAGGTCAGGCTGCCGGAATACAAATGACTACCAATACGACTGACTTCAGGGTACTTATTGTCCACACCTTTGAGCCGGCCAAATGCCTGCACGCCCTTGTACTCAAACAGGGCTAACTCTTCAACCACCGCCGATACCTCTGCTACACCATCTATACCTCTTATCTTTGCCAGCATGTCTTCGTCATAAGCGAAGTGCTTGCCCTTGACAGGCTGGATAAGCAAGTCGGGGTTGAATGCACCAAACATGCCGGAAATTAACATCTCCAGCCCATTGAATACGGAGAGCACAAGGATGAGCGCTGCAGTACCTACTGTAAGTCCCAGAATGGAAATCCCGGTGATGATATTAATGGCATTGGTCTTCTTCTTGCCAAAAATGTATCGGCTTGCTATGTTGAACGACAAATTCATAAGTTGCAAAGGGGGATTTTACAAGCGAGGAATAGTGGATTATTTCTGGACATAGACGATGTATTTTTCATCGTAGTAACGACGGTTGATTAATTTATTGATGGGTAAGATATCAACATCAAGTCCTCTGGGCAGGGCTTTGACCTCGCTTTTAAGTTGACCGCCTTTGAGTGCCAATAGGCCATTTGGTAGTGCATTTTTATGTTGTGTGTGGATGAGACGCTGGCTCCAGGTCCACAGCATGTCCAGCTTGGCAACGGCTCTGGTCACGACAAAGTCAAATCGCCGCTGCTTCAGCTCCTCAGCTCTGACTTGTATGGCTTCTACATTTTGAAGACCAATGGACTGGCTGATTTCTTGGACAACTTTTATCTTCTTGCCGGTGCCATCTATAAGGGTGAATTGACATTGAGGGTAGAGTATGGCCAGTGGTATGCCCGGGAAGCCACCGCCTGTGCCCAGGTCCAATAACTCAGTCCCAGCTGCGAATGAGCAGTATTTAGCTAAGGTCATAGAGTGCAATACGTGATGCTCATAGATGTGATCGGTATCTTTTCTGGAGATGACGTTGATCTTGTCATTCCAGTCTTTATAGAGCTGGGGTAGTGCTTTGAGCTGATCCAGCTGGCTGTCACTGAGATGCGGAAAGTATTTTTGAATGTCTTCTATTGTTATGTCCACCTTATTGATTTTTTGAAAAGTGTGGTCATCATGACCGGATAATAAATACTCAAAAGTAAATCGAAAATGAGAATTTTACCCCATCTAAAGGGAATAAGTAAGTCAGATGACCATCTGTGCCAAGCCGGTAAGATGATAATTGCCCTCAATGTCAGCATGGAAGGCACCCAAATGGCAGCTTCAGAAAAAAGCATCAATCCAAGGCAAAAATAAAATAAGATATGACTGGCTGCCAGCACGGCAAGTGCGATTTTTGAAAAGGCGTCATATCTTACTGAAGTGGACATGTGTCTGGTCTTTTGACGGATGAAGGTTCTCAAGTGCTCAGGCGGGTATGAGTTGACAAGGGCTTCTTTCTGGAGATTGACGCCGACACTGACATCTTTTCTTATGGCTTGAAAAGTGAGGTCATCGTCACCGGATGTCATATCCATATGCTTATTAATGGCATTGGTTTGTAAAACCTTACTTTTTTTGATGCCAGCATTTCTACCGACGTACATATATGGTCTGCCAAGAATGGCAAAGCTGCCATATTGCATGGCAACGTAAATAGATTCAAGGGAAGCAAACATCGATACTATTGAGGGTCTCATTATCAAAGGGGCAAAACCTATCACTACATCATAGTGGTGTAAGCTTTGGTTCATGGAGGAAGCCCAGTATTCAGATAGGGGATAGCAGTCCGCATCAGTAAGAATGATATGCTCCGTCTTGCAGGCCTTTAAGCCTTCGTGAAGTGCAGCTTTCTTACCTGGGTGTGTTTTTTGATCATCAGGAATGTGCAAGAGTGTCAAATTTGGATGGGTGGCGGCTTTGGCTTTTAGGTAGTCGTGCGAGCCGTCAGTAGAGCCATCATCGACGATCATTAAGTGGTCTCGACTAGATAGCTGAGAAAGCCAGGTCTGCAGGTGGGCCTCCAGGTGTGGTAACTCATTGCGCGCACATATTAATACGGTAAAAGGTGATGGGTCAGGTGTATTGACTGCTTTTACTTGCTGCTTTCTTGCAACGGTGAAGATGAAAAAAAATATAGCTTGCACTAACAAAGCAAGGATAAGTGTCAGGTACAATCCTATCATCATGACCTATCCTGTTAAAAATTGATATAATCCGTTGGGTCTACAGGTTTGCCGTTTTTCCAGAGCTCAAAGTGAAGATGTGGCCCTGTTGATTGTGTCCCTGTGTTGCCAATGATGGCAACGGCTTCGCCAGCTCTGACATAGCTACCTGCTTTTACGAGATTGATGGCATTGTGCTTGTAGAAAGATAGTACATTATTATCATGCAGTATGGCCAAGGAGTTGCCGGTCTCAAGCGTCCAGTCAGAACTGATGACGTGACCATCCATGATGGCTTTTACCGGAGAGTTTTTTGGAGCAGAAATATCGATGCCATAATGTCTCTTGACCGGATCAAACCGCTCAATGATTACGCCATGAACAGGTGGAATAAGATAGAGTTTGTCTGCTATGTTGCTGACCGGTAGGTTGACCTGATCGCTCTTAATCGGGATGAATTCAGCATCCTTTTCAGCAGCAGGTGGTGATGAAGACTTTGAGAGGTCAATTGTATTGCCTACCTCTTCATCGGCCGGGCTCCAATCATTATCCATAGAAGCGGTGAGCTCTTCCAACTGATCTTCGAGTAGCGAGTCAGCGTTTTCTCCGGTCAATATGTTTCTAAAACTTTCAATATAAAATTCTTGCTCTTCAAAGGCAGCTTCTATTTCGTTCACTTTGTTATTGAGTTTGACGTATTCAGGGTGGATGTATACATCATCGTAACCGGGCATTAACCGCTTGAGCGGTGTGTAAGCAATCAATATCCAGGTAATGAAGAAAAACATAACCAGGATTGTGCTGACCAGCAGGTACATAGCTTTGAAGTTCAACTTTAGGGAGAATACTTCCTGAAGCGTTTCGTTATTACGAAGAAAGATTCTGTAATTTTTACGTGACTTTATTTTGTCTTTTTTGCCGGATTTATCTTCTGCCATGTGTCAAATATATGGTCTTTTAAAATAATTTTGCAGCTAATCTGTTATTATGCTGTAACACTTGTTCAAGTGTTACCGTATCAAAGGTATTAAGTGAAAATAAAGACATACTATATTTTGATGAGATTAATTGTGTTCTTGCTGACAGTTGCGCTTCTGGGATTATCGTGTGCGACCCAAAAGTCCAGGCACGACGTATCCAAGTTTAAGAAGTTTTACCACAATACAACGGCACTTTACAATGGATATTTTAATGCCAATGTACTACTGGAAGAAAGTTTTGAACAATTGGAAGCACAGGTGGAGGATAATTACAACAGACCTCTTGAGATATACAAGTACATAGCATCAGAAAACCCCGAATCGGTTTACGACAACCTGGACAGAGCCATAGAGAAAGTTTCTGTGGTAGTTCACTTACACAGGGTCAGCGCATGGACAGACGACTGCTACCTACTAATGGGACAGGCTCAGTTTCTCAAGCAGGACTATGAAACCGCACAAGAAACTTTTGAGTATTTTGTGCAGGAGTTTGATGAGGATGGGAATTCAAAAAGAGCCCCTAAGGTCGTTAAGAAAGGGTCTAAACAGAAAAGTAGGAAAGCTGAGATAAAGGCTAAAAAGAAAGCTGAAAAAAAGGCAGAAAAGGAGAGAAGAAAGAAGGAAAAAGAGAGACGCAAAGCCAGAGCAAAATCAAATAAAAGAGGCAAAAAGAAGAAGATAAGCGCTAAAGAAGCTAGAGATATTAGGGCCGCCCGAAGAGAACAGGCCAGACAGGATTCTATAGCTGCCGCTATAGCAGAAAGAAGACCGGAAGAAAAGACTATAGAAAGAGAAGAAGAAAGTGATGTTAAGGTGACATCATATGACCCACGTGAAGTTGGTATTTCGACAACTTCGACTGGTGAACCTTATGACCCGCAATCCTACTTCTTGAAGCATAAGCCGGTTTATCAAGAGGGTGTACTTTGGCTTGCTAAGACGTATGTCATGCGTGGAAACTATGACAATGCCAGAATGTACCTCAAACAATTAGAAAATAGTGCGTCGACGTTTAAAGAGATTCGAACAGAAATAGCCGCAGTCGAGGCCTTATCATTTATCAGACAAAAGAATTATGAGTCTGCTATTGGTCCTATGCGCAAGGCATCTGAGCTTGCATCAGGAAGAGCACAAAGGGCGCGTTATAACTTCATTCTCGCACAATTGTTAGAGCTTTCAGGAAACTTTAGTGAGGCAAGCACCATCTATAATGATGTGGCAAGGTCAAGGCCAAATTTTGAATTGGAGTTCTATGCAAGAATGGGCCATTTGAGAACACAACAGCTTTCAGGTATGAGCGATGCCAGATCAATGGCAAGGAAAGTAAAAAGCATGATCAGAGAACGCAAGTTCGAAGAGTATAAAGGCGAACTTTATCTGACACTGGGTCTCATACAGTTAAATGATGGCGAGAGAGCTGAAGCGATTGAAAGCTTTGAGACGGCGCTGAGAGAAGGAAGACGTAATAATGCAACAAGAGCGGAAATTTACCATATACTGGCTACACTATCTTACGAAAATGAAGACTATGTCAAAGCTAAGCGCAACTACGATGGTGTCTTGACCACTATGCACAAAAAAGATGAGCGTTTTGCAGAAAGTAAGTTTAGGTCAGAAAACCTGGTGGAAATAGCTGATAATCTTCAAGTCTTATCCAATAATGATAGCCTCCTCATGGTGTCCCAAATGTCGGACACTGAGAAGATGGCACTCGCAAAAAAGCTTAAGCGCGAAAGGGAAGAGGCAAAGTTGCAGAAAGGTCAGGAAGAAGCTGCGGCAGCCGGATCAAAGCCAGCGACATTTGTATCCTCAGGCAGTAGGCCGTTATTCTTTGCGTATGACCAGAAGAGCCTGTCCAAAAAGAAAAGAGACTTTGATAGAAAATGGCAGAGTCGCCCCCTTGAAGATGATTGGCGACGATCAGCAACTAGCGGTTCTTCATTTGACCAGGAGGATGAAGAAGATGAATTGGCAGGAGCATCGAGCCGAGGAATTTCTGACGGTGAACTGCAAGATTTACTGGCAGGTGTGCCAAATACACCAGAAGAGTTTGAAGCCATGGAGCAGGAAACTGTAGAGGCTCTTTATGCCCTTGGCGGATTATTTAGAGAGAAGTTGGACTTGACAGAGAAAAGTGTTTACTACCTGGAAAGACTGCTTGAAATAGCGCCTGATAACCCTTATCTGTCAGAGGTCTATTATCGCTTATATGTCTACCACGGTGATTTGGGCAATTCATCCAGATCTGAATACTTTAAGGATAAAATATTAAACGACTTTCCGGAATCCTTATTTGCTGAAGTGATCAGTGATCCGGATTACTTCAAAAAGAAAAAGGAGGAGGAAAATAAGCTGAACAATTACTACGCCAGTACATATGAGTACTTCTCAGTGGGCAACTATGACAAAGCTTACGATATGAGCTCACAGGCTACTCAGGTCTTCGGTGATAAAAATAACCTTAAAGCTAAATTTGCACTGCTCAGAGCCATGTGCGTTGGTAAAATGCAAGGTGCAGATCAATACATGCATGCTCTTAGGGAAGTCGTGGCGAAATACCCCGATACTGAAGAGCAGATCAGAGCACGAGAGATATTGCGATTACTGGGGCAGCGCACAGGTCAGGGCATAGCAGCTAAAGACGATGGGGGTGGCAAGCCGGGAGCAGAAATTTTCTCTAGGGGAGATGAAGAAATGCATTATGTCCTCATAGTATTGCAATCAAAATCAATAAGTCTGAACGATGCTAAAATTACGGCTTCTAATTACAATAATAAGTATCACAGACTCGATCAAATCAAGATTTCAAACATTGTATTGGGAGAAAAGAATGACCTGCCTGTTGTTGTCCTTAGAAGGTTTACGAATAAGAAGACAGCAATGAAATACTTAGAGGGTGTCCAGAAAAACAAGAAAGACTTCATCAAAGATCCGACATGGTATGAAATGTTTGCTGTTTCGCAATCCAATTATAGACAGCTTATCATGAATAGATCGATAGAGCCTTATCGCGAGTTTTTCATGGCTAATTACATGCAATAGTATTGGTTAGTTTAGTGTATTCTATCATCTAGATGAGTTGTACTTCTTTTCATTTAACCCGCTTCATGTAACAGGGCTTCGGAGCCGTAATTGAGCATTCTATGGTATCAAGCACTTTGAAGCCAAATAATTATATAGAATCATCACAAGTCTATGGCCAGTTGGAATTTTAGAAGACGTGTTACACTCATGCCCGGTGTCAGGATCAACCTGTCTAAGCAGGGTTTTTCTACCACTTTCGGGCCAAGAGGGGCAAATGTAAACATTGGCAGACAGGGTGCTTTTCTTAATACAGGTTTGCCGGGTACAGGCATCTATAAAAGACAAAAAATAGGTGCATCAACCCGAAATCCTCCAATGCGTCGCCATAACCCAGCTTCAGCTGAGGTCCACGATGACCAGAGCTATGATGCCTACGAATTTGAAGCTATTGGAAGTCCTGAACTGTCTGAAGTCGAGAAAGCCATCAACATCACTGTATCGGAGAGGGAAAAACTTCAATCAGATATCAAGAAGTCAAAGCGCAGAATCCAAACCTTTAGACATTTGCGAATACTTCTCTTTGTAGTTTACTTCTACTTTAACCGTAAAGTAAAAGAAGAGGAAAGTCTCCTTGAGCAACTTGAGCAGGCATTTCAAGAAGCTGTCATAGACATGGACATCGATCTTAATCCAGAGGTAGAAGGAGCTTTCAAAAAGATGAAAGAAGCTTTCTCGTCGATGGCGCAGTCGACTGCTATTTGGGACATTACAAGAGAGACTCAAGCGCCCGATAGACGGTTGACAAGAAGTGCTGCAACCACATCAATCGAGCGTACATTGACCAGCATTCACACCAGAGACCTGCCCTTCATTAAGTGTAAATACGATGCGCTGTTTATTAAAAATGAAAAGCAATTTGACCTTTATTTCTATCCTGCCTTTCTGATTATTGATAGCCGCGATCATTATTATGCAGTGCTTAGCTACAATGATCTCAATATTGATTTTAAGTCGATAAATTTCCACGAGACAGGTGATTTGCCGGCAGATACAAAGGTGCTAAAGCATGTTTGGCATAGAGCAAATAAAGACGGTAGCCCGGATCGCCGATTTAAACACAATTTTCAGATACCGGTGTGTTTATATGGTCAACTAAGGTTTGAGTCAACCGGTGGATTTGAGGAAACTTACATGTTTAGCCGCGAAGACGTTGTCAAAAACTTTACGGACACTTTTTTAGCTTATAAAAGCTTGTTGCAAAGGACAAAGGGCGATATGTCGGACTTGTGATTGGTCTCTTTATTGAATAGTACCAATCCGCTTCAATACTAATTTTATTGGGGTGCATTCCAAAATATGGTCTTTTCTGGTTTTGCATCAGCGATGTGAAAGGGTGGCGACACAAGGAGCCAGACTCTACGCAACGAAAGTGGAGTAGAGGCCGACCGTTCAGGGAGCCCTGTAACGTAGCGACCCGAGGACATCAGGACGAGGGTGATGCCCAAAGCGACAAAATAAAATATACCCTTTTATTGTCTTACAATCAATCCAGTCTGGACTGTTGGCCATTGTCTTCTTCCTCCTCCTCGATGATTTCAAATTCACTATACAGCGCTTCTCTTCTTTGTTGCTGCTCCTTATAGGCTTTCTTGACCTTTCGTTTGGCCAGACCCACAATCAATAACCATACAGCGACAAGAGGCAAAGCCAGTATGTTGATAATGGCCCATAATGTGCCTGTTATCGGTTCTCGACGAATACCCTTGTACAGCCCTTTAAAATGATCTACAAACAGGCGATAATCCAGTATCAATACACCTATGATCAAAAGTGGTGCAGCCCAATAGATAAGATAGAAAAAGCCCTTGATGAAGTAGTACATCAATACAAAAAAACCGATGATGATCAATAGGGCAAAAAGCGGATTGACATTATATGATCTTCTATACATGTTATTTTTCTTTTAAGCCGAATTATGCATTGGATATTCGTAATGAGGGTTAAAATCGACGAAGGAGATTCACGAATGCCATAAAAAATATAAAAGCAATATGAGTAAATGGTGAAAAAATAAGTGATTTTGTGAATGAGCCATAGTGAACCCTACGGTGATTGAACAAAATCAAGCAAAGCGCCTTATTTTGAAGCCATTTACTCACGCTGTTTTGTTTTCTTTATTTGTGTTCGTGAATCTCCTTCGTCGATTTTAAGCCGTAATACCCGCCTGCTGCCATCGTCAGGTGGCGGGCAGGGATTTTCTAATGCATAATTCGGGTTTAAGTTATCATTGATAGTGCTTTTGCAGCATTACAACTGCAAGCATTACCAGTTTTCTAACGAAAAAACCTCGTAAATGATTTACTGACTAGTGGCTTCTTTGTCCAATTATGTCAATTCGTCGACGAATTGCATTTCATAAAGCGATTTGAATTTTCCATTAGTTATGGCCATTAATTCATCGTGCTTACCAAACTCTACGATTTTTCCTTTGCTCAATACCATGATATGATCTGCGTGTCTTATGGTAGAAAGCCGGTGGGCGATGATGATTGACGTCCTTTTAGCTATGAGTGTTTCTATGGCATACTGTATGATGGCCTCGGATTCGCTGTCTACAGATGAAGTGGCCTCGTCCAGTATGAGCAGGTCGGGGTCAAAAACCAAGGCTCTCACGAATGCGATCAACTGTCGCTGTCCCATGGACAGGTTATTTCCCCTCTCGGCCACTATAAAGTCAAATCCCCCAGGCAGTTTATTGATAAATTGATCGGCCTTTATCAGCCCTGCTGATTTTCGCACATGCTCTTCGCTGATGCCAGGATCATTGAGCCTAATATTGTCCAGCACACTGCCCGAGAATAGAAATACATCCTGCAGTACCATGGCAATTCGCTTTCTGAGACTTTCCAGATCATAAGTATTGAGTTCTCTATCATCCACCTTCACTGATCCTTTGGTGTACTCATAGAAGCGATTGATGATGTTGATAATCGTCGATTTACCAGATCCTGTGCTACCTACGATGGCCAGGGTTTCTCCCGGCTTTATATTGAAGTTGATGTCCTTCAGCACGTAGTTATCATCTTCATACGCAAACCATACTTTGTCAAATACGATTTTGCCTTCTATTCGTTCAGGCTTGAAGTGGCCGGATTCGACTCCTTCTGACTGTTTGTCCAGCACTTTGAAGACGCGATCTGCTGCTACCATGCCCATTTGTAGTGTGTTGAACTTGTCCGCCATGAACCGCACTGGTCTAAACAACATTGTCAGATACACGGGGAATGCAATCAATGCTCCAAGTGTCACCGACCCACCTATGACTGACCCTGCTCCCCACCAGACCATTAGCCCCAGCGAAATAGCAGATATGATCTCCACCGCCGGAAAAAATACAGCATAATAAAAAATAGAATCAATATTGGCCTGCGTATAATCTCTGTTGATCAACCTAAACTTATCTGCCTCTCGGCGCTCAGCATTGAAGACCTGCACGATTCTCATGCCAGTGATACGCTCCTGCAAGAAGGCATTCATCCTCGATATCTGCGTCCTTACTTTCTGAAAAGCCTCTTTGACTTTTTCTTTGAAGATGTAGCTTGCAATGATCAGTAGAGGTAACGTAGACAGACAGATCAGCGACAGTTGCCAGCTGGAGTAAAACATAATCACCAGGACTGCGACCAACCCTAAAATATCGGCTATGATCGTAATCACTCCCTGTGAAAAAACAGTATTGATCGTCTCTATATCATTGATCGTCCGCGTCGTACTCGTACCTATCGGTGTTCGATCAAAATAAGATACATTCATATTAGTGATATGCTTAAACACCCTCACCCTCAGATCTTTGATGACTGATTGCCCCAGTAGATTCGTCGAATAGATAAACCAGTACCTCAGTAATACTTCCCCTACTAACAGCAAGAACAAAATACCTGTAATGGTGGCCATCCCCCTCAAGTCACTATCCATGATATAGTCATCTACCATCAACTGTATCAGATAAGGCCGGAACGAAGCAATCGGGGCAATGATCACTGCCAGTATTCCCGCTATGATAAACACCCGCTTGTACGGAAACCCCAGCCGAAGTATGCGCTTCAGCAGCTCCCAATCCAATGACTTCTTTTGATCCTCCTTATTCATATGGACAAATGTATGACTTTAAATAAAAACAATTGCACCCGATTTGTTCTTACATCCCCCTCCAAATTTCTTTTTCTGGACATTATCGCTTTGACCCGGATTATGCATTGGAAATTCGTAATGAGGGTTAAAAGGGCGAAAAAATAAGTGATTTTGTGAATGAGCCATAGTCAACCCTACGGTGATTGAACAAAATCAAGCAAAGCGACTTATTTTGAAGCCAT
>SLDF01000129.1 GCA_007125435.1 Saprospiraceae bacterium | reverse complement strand
TAGCCTCAAGTGCTACGCGACCGATGAAGCAGGAAGTATAAAGTAAAATTATCAAGCAGTGCAGCGGTCTAGACTTTGAAGATGGCATCAAGGGTAGCCAAACTCCGTAAGTATTTTTTATCGAAGATATCGCTCAAAAGAGCAAGACTTGGGATCGTTAAGATGGCTGTTTTCAGACTCTAAAAAGCGACCCGAGGACGTCAGGACGAGGGTGATGCCCAAAATGACAAAATGAAATACGCCCTTCATGCTTCTGTCAGATTAAACCCTCACTACGAAACCCTATTGCATAATGCGGGTTGAATCTACTCCGTCATAAACCTTATCTGCTATTACTGTTTTTTCTTCTTTTTGTCTGTGATGGCAAGATCGATCAGATATTGGTCTTCGGGCCATTGTATGTCTCCGGAGCCGAAGAGCGGAATGGTTATAGTCTTTTGTCCAGCCTCTAATAGTAGTGAGATACGATGACCGTCGACATCAATGTGATAAGGGATGGCAAGATCGGCGCACGCCTCTTCTATGTTTTTCAATTGATAAGTAATCTGGATATTGTTGGAGTTTCGCTTTAAGCGGGCCTCTAGCCTGGGGATACTCGTACTGTAGAGATACTGGCAGAAGAATGGGTATAGATCAATAGGGAAGTAACCTGAGGCAAAATCAAAGAAGTCCTCTGACAGTACCGGCCTGAACTTATAAGTGTGAAAAAAATGGTAAAACAAATGCCACCAGGCGTCGTCATCATTCAGCATATGCCTGAGGGTATTCAGTACCCATGCACCTTTGTAATATTGATCTGTACTGCTGATTTTCTTGTACCAATTGAATCCCCGGCGTCCTATGATGGGATTTTTATTGGTGATGAATGGCCTCTGAAATCGCAAATAGCGCATGGCCGCTGCATAGTCCATATGGTATTCGACATATAGGGACTCCAGATATGTTGTGAAGGATTCATGTAGCCACATGTCGGCCAGGTCAGTAGCACTGAGTGCATTGCCAAAATATTCATGCCCCGACTCATGCAGTATGATGTAGTCAAAATCCATGTCCCTCGGAATGCCCTGCCCTAGATAGCCGCGCCTGTATAGATTGCCATAGGCGATGGCGCTCTGATGCTCCATGCCCAGAAAAGGGGTCTCTATCAACTTGTATGTATCACCTATGAAAGGATATGGACCCAGGTAGTGATAAAATGCTTCTAGTACACCATGCACTTGCTTAAAATGGCGCCTGGCTCTGTCCAGATTATAACTGATGACATAGTAGTGGAGTGGTAAGGTGTCACCTGAAGCATACACGTGTTCATCTGTAAAATGGACGTAGTCACCAATGTTCATAGTGACATTATAGATGTTGATGGGGTAAGATACGTGCCAGGTATAGGTCTTTTTATTATCAGCTCTCTCTGTCGTCTCTCTCAAGCGTCCATTAGATACAGCCACCAGACCGTCACCAACCGTGATGTGCATGGTGACAGAATCCGGCTCATCTATCAAATGGTCTTTACATGGCCACCATACGCTGGCACCTTCACCCTGACATGCCACAGCTATCCAGTGCTTGTCGTTATTGCTTTTGCTCCATATCATGCCACCATCCCAGGGGGGATTGACAGCTGTTTTGGGCCGGCCTCGGTAATGTACCCTTAATGTATGCTGATTGCCGGCTATCAGCCTCGGTATCTGTACAAAAACTGCTCTCTCATCTCTCGTAAATGCCAGACGCTTGCCCTCTATCAATATACTATCAATGGTCAATCTACCATCCAGGTCAATTTGCATCCGATCAAATGTATGTTTGACATCAAATGTCATGTCTACACGGCCGGCAATTGCCATCTCGTCAGGAAATACCTCGATATCTATCTCGTAATAGGTGACATCATAGGCATATCGCTCTATTGTCAACTGACCCATGAGGCTGTCAGCCCTCGTGAGTTCATACCCACTTTGCTGTGCCTGCATCAGTAATGGGCACACACAAAAAAATAGAAATTTATAAAACTGTATCTTCATTATTTTACGTTTAATCAGTAATACCCGCCTGCTGCCATCGACAGGTGGCGGGCAGGGATTTTCTAATGCATAATCCGGGTTTCAATACCAAGCTTCTTTACCGGGTGATTGTCTATGGCGAATATAATACATATTGTCAAACCCTCACTGCGAAACTCTATTGCATAAATCAGATTGAAATTTACTATGTTTACATGTATAGAGCAGTAGATTGTGCTTTTGTGATCGGGATAGGAAAAGATACCATGCGGATGGCCAAACCATCTACTGTGTAAATTGATAATAAGAAAAAAACAACATTGTTATGAATAGAATGTATTCTTCTACGGCGCTATGGATTGCGCTTTTCGGTGCGTTTGTCCTGATAATAGGATGTGTGCCACAGAAAAAATTTAATGAAGTTGCCCTACTTAAAGATCAGGCTGAGATCGAAAACGAACAGATGAAAAGGCGGATCAAGCTCAATGAAGAGGCCATCACCAGACTGTCGCAAGCTGAGGAAGAATATAAGGCATTGCAGATAGAGCACAGAAAATTGCAGGGTAGTTTTGCCAGTCTCCAAAGAGAGTACGACGATTGTCAGGAAAGGTACAAAAACCTACTCGAACAAAACAAGACCATACTCTCGGCTACGAATGAGGAAAAGCAAGGCCTACTCGAAGAGCTCACCCGACAACAGCTATTGGTCGACGAAAAGCAGCGCGAGCTCATGCGCATGGAGTCGGCGCTAGATGAAAGGGAGCAAAAGCTCAGAGACCTGACCGCACTTATCGACAGCCAAAACGAAAGGCTGTCGGCACTTCGCCGCAGTGTATCTGATGCACTTTTGGGATTCTCTGATACCGACCTCACTGTAGAGGAGAAAAACGGTAGAGTCTATGTCACGCTTTCTCAGAATCTACTCTTCCCTAAAGGTAGCCGCAAGGTCGACAAAAAGGGAGAAGATGCCCTTGCCAAGCTGGGACAGGTCATGGCCAACAATACAGATATCAGGATCAATGTCGAGGGCCATACCGACTCGGATGGATCAGCCGATCTCAACTGGGACCTGAGTGTCAATCGAGCGACTACAGTAGCTAAAATACTCATCAATAATGGCGTGTCGCCACAGCAAGTGACAGCATCCGGCAGGGCGTACTACGACCCTGTAGCGCCTAATGACACAGAGGAGAATAAAAGCCTCAACAGACGCACTGAGATAATCCTGTCACCCAGATTAGAAGAGCTGATGGATATCATAAAGGGATGATGGGTGGTAATTGGCATAAGATGTTTTCCTGCTTGATCAGAGGCTTTTCAGCTTTTGGTAAGGTGACTGATCTTTGCTGTATTTTGACCATTTTTGTTGTGTCTTGTGCATGTGCCCGGCCGGCGTTTGGCCAGGTAGAGAAGTGCCTTGATCTATCGTCGGACATACAGGAGCTCAGCGATGAGGTGGTGCAGAGGCATCTGGATTTTGAGCAGCAGCGCAGTGTCCTGGAGAATGATCCGGCAATGACCTCGAGATCCGGTAGGAATGTCACTGTGCCGGTGGTGTTCCACGTCTTATATTTTAGGGAAGAGGAAAATGTATCAGATGACATCATCCTCAGCCAGCTCGATCGGCTCAATGAGGATTTTGCCGCCGAAAACGCTGACCGATCGGATATACCGCCATTGTTTGCGGATCTGTCCATTGATGCCCGTATTTCATTTTGCTTGGTGCAAGAAGATATGGATGGTCGCCCATTCAGCGGTATTCATCGTCTGCAGGTCGATACGGATCTGATCGGACTGCGTCGCACCGATGGTCGTCGCCATGTGTTTCATGCCGATCTTGGTGGTGTCGATCCATGGGATGTGGATCGCATAGTCAATATTTATATCTGCGATATGGGGGATATCGGCGGCCTGGCCACGAGGCCTCTGTTGGTCAGCGACCCCCTCCGTCAGGGCATTGTATTGAATTATAAATTTGTAGGCAACAATACATCCGACGACTTCAATCTGGGGCGGATAGCGGTGCATGAGATGGGGCATTACTTCGGACTGGAGCACACCTGGGGCACTGCCGATGGCTGCGACACCGATGATGGTATCATGGACACGCCCAGGCAGTTTGGCCCGTACTTTGGCTGTCCGGCTGAGGGGTCGGCATCATGTGGCAGCCCGGATATGTACATGACCTACATGGACTATGTCGATGACGAGTGCATGCATATGTTTTCTGCGGGTCAGACCAGGCGGATGTTGTCGACACTTATTTTGGCAAGACCGTTACTGGACCGATCGCCCTATTGTACAGACGCCGATACTACGACAGTGGATCACGACTGGCAGGTCTTTCCCAATCCCATCAGCAGTGGAGAGCTACTCATCCATGGACCGGACGACATAGAGTACGGCGACCTCTACGATTCCTCAGGCAGGTATCTTGGCGACTACAGTTCAGGTCGCCCGGGGTGGCTCTCCATACCCACAGATGGCTTACCGTCAGGGGTTTACCTGCTCGTCATCAAGCACGACACGTCCCGTCACCAGGTCAAGTTTGTGAAGCTGTAGGCCTCATTATTATAGTTGTTTTGTTATAGGATTATTTTTCTTTGGGCGTCCTCACCCTTACGTGTGTATGAGTTGTGAAATGGAGATTGGATGTAAAGCACCTAATAATTCGAGTTGCAAGAAAGGCTGTAGGGTGAGCGCTACGTTGCGGGGCTCGCTGTTCGCTCGGTCCTGCGGACTCACTCGCATGCGCTCGTGACCCACTCCACATCGCTGACGCAGTAGAGTAGAAATACAACACTTTTTAATTACAACCTTACGATCATCTGAGCAGTCCGGCTTTTTGGAGAATTGTTGGTTGGCCACCAAAGGTAGCACCAATCGACTCAGAAGTAAAAGCATCCTCGACGTCACCATAGGATACCAATCTGTGGTTAATCAACATGACCTGGTCAAAGTAAGAAGAAACAGTGGATAAGTCATGATGAACTACCATAATGATCTTTCCTTGCTGAGCCAGTAATTGCAAGGTCTCTATGGTCTTCTGTTCTGTAATAATATCTACACCTACAAATGGCTCATCCAGAAAAAACAAATCAGCTTTTTGACAAAGTGCCCTGGCTAAAAAAACGCGCTGCTGCTGTCCACCAGACAGTTCTCCTATTTGGCGGTCTTGGAGATGCTCTATATTCATCTGAGACATAGCTTCATTCACCAATTCTTTGTCGATGCTATTCATGCGCTGCCATATCCTTTTGTGCGGAAAACGACCCATGTACACAACATCAAAAACTGTAGCCGGAAACGTCCAGTCTACCTGATCTTTCTGAGGTATGTAAGCTATCCTTGATCGAAATTGATCTATAGATTGGCCGTTGATAGTGACAGCACCGGTAGCTGAGTCAATAAGACCCAGAATGGCTTTCAGCAAGGTCGACTTCCCCGCGCCATTAGGGCCTAAAATCCCCACTAGCATGGAGTCTGTGACATTGAAGTAAAGATTGCTCAGTACCCTTTTAGAACCGAGGTGGACAGATAAATCTTCTACTTGCAACTCTAGTGATGCCATCACATATTTTACTTGGTCAATAATGGTCCATCTTCCAGGACAATGTATTTAAACTCGGTCATATCATAAGATGATAAAAACAACTAAACCAATAAAAAGAGCAATAATCCATCCAGGGAATATTGCTCTTTTTATAAAAAACGCCCCATGAGCGTATCAAGCTATTGATGTAATTGCTACTTAGGCGCTTTCTTCATCAATAAGCTTGCTGCTACTCTTGAAGAAATGATATGGTCTGATTTTCCATCAATTTGTATCTTAATAGAATCATCAAAATCATACCTCTTTAATGCCTTCACCTTGGAGCCCAACTTAAGGCTCAATTTGTTGATATAATCAAAAAAGGAAGGAGATAAGTCCTCTATACCCACCAAAACACCTTCCTCGTCTTCATCCATATCCCCTATCGTGAACTGATGCCTCTGATCATAGTCCCCATCCTTGTCAGGTATAGGTAACCCTTCAGGGTTGGTTTTAGGATAGCCCAGGTATTCATCAAGTCTTTCCACCAAATCTTCAGCTTCGATATAGTTTAACTGCTTGATAAGTGGCCTTATGACTTCGATTTTAGAGTACTTCAATCTCTCTATCAAAAACACTTCCCATATCCTGTGTATTCTGATGATTTTACGAGCGTGTTTATATGTCTCATCAGTCAGTGTAACTCCTTTATATCTTTGATAATTCAAAGCTCCTTTTTTAGAAAGACGCTTCATCATATCTGTTACAGAAGCTGCACTTGTCGCCACCTCATGAGCTATCTGATTGGTGCTCACTGGATTTCCATGCTTCTCGGCAATCTTATAAATTGCTTTTAAATAATTCTCCTCGATTTTACTAAATTTCTTCTTCCGTGGTTTCTTCATTTTAACATTTAATTTGTGATAAT
Organism: Saprospiraceae bacterium; assembly: GCA_007125435.1. GTDB lineage: Bacteria > Bacteroidota > Bacteroidia > Chitinophagales > Saprospiraceae > SLDF01. The sequence continues at coordinate 5,021 of SLDF01000129.1, read as the reverse complement.
TTTACAATTTACTTTTTCCTCTTTTTTTTCTACAAGCAATATCAAGTCCCTGGGTTTTATTTATGCAAATTTCAATAAAGCATCATTGATTTACTGCCAATAAAGACGCCTTTAAGATGGATTTAACAAAAGTTTCAAAAAAAATTAAAGTCTTTTAAAGCCATATACTTTTGCTTGCTTTATTTTTGAATAGTTATCAATACTGCCTTTCTGCATAACTAAAATATTGCGCTATTTGTTCCAATTGCGAAACGTATTTACTACTAAATGAGGGAAAATTATAAATATTCAAATTTATAACGGATAAATAATAGTGGTGCGCTTTGATTCATAGGTCAATTGCTGCACTAATTAACTGTGTTTGAATGTCTTCCAGTGGGGAATAAACAACGAAGGGAAATATAAATCTAAGAATACGATATTTTTGTGCTAAAGGTTGCAATTAAAGTTGTGGATGCTATCGTTTTACAAATTTAGTGGTTTTTGCGAACTATTATATTTTATCACAAAAAAAATTACAACTTTTTATTTTTAACACGCAGATGACTCGGTATATAATCTGCTGACACAATATATAAAGTGCAAACTGCTGCCCTATATTAAACTATATGTCTCAATCTAATAACCGCTATATTATATGTGCATACGATGTACACATTGCGTAGCACTTCACAAAGCCCTAAATTAACAAACTTTTACCTTCGGCATTTATCACATATTTCCTTACCCCTGATTATCTTTTTACGGTTTACTAAAGAAGTATTTACCCATCCAGACAACGCTTTACTTATCAGTCTCTATCAAAATTCCATTTTTTCATTTCTATCTCAGATCGATTAGAGCCCATTTAAAAATGTCTTTTTTTTCTTTTGATGCATCAGCGCTGCGGAGCTGTGCCGACCGAAGGAAGGCAGTCCGCAGGACCGAACGAACAGTGAGTAGCGTAGCATAGCGACCCGTAACGAAGTGAAGGGTGATGCCCAAAGCGACAAAATGAAAAGCACCCGATCGACTAAAGCGAGTCGTTAATCTATTTCAGACTGCTCAGCCAGTTTATTTCGCTGTCTAGGGCCTTTTTTATTTTACTGATCTCATTTGACACTTTTTTCAATTGACCTTTATTGCTTCCACTACTGGCATAAAACCCGGATATGTCATTGTCTACCTTGTTGATATCTGCCTTTAATTCCTGCAGTTTTGATTTATACATTTTAATTTTCTTACTGTCGCCGGGAATAGTTGTTCGATCCTCTAAATACGTGTTGAAGCCCTGAACAATCTGATTAAAAGCATCAATAGAGACGTTTATTTGATCCACACTCGCTGCTTCCTGGAGATTAGCCACTCTGCGCTTAGCGTCGTTCACATGGAGCTTGATCAAGGCGTTGGTTATACCTGCTGCTTCTATCCGGTCTATTTTTCTTTGTAGTCTTTCTTTATCAGGTAAATTGAGTTCTCCTCTGACCATTGCCGGTGTCAATAAATCGACTGATGAATCCAGGTTGATATCAGAAGGATCTTTTATATCCGAATGTCGGATTGGCTGACTGATCAGCTGCCACATCGGGTCGAATGGTATATGAGATTTTAGCATAGTTTTAGGGCTGACCTTTATCCATTCTCGATCAAAGTCTTTATTGTACCTGCCATTTTCTACGTATCCGGAGGCCCAGGTGGGGTCATATAAATACCATTCATCATCTATGACCAGTGCATTCCATTGATGACTATAGGCTCTACTACTTCTTTCTCCATCGATCAGATAGCCCGGCACCAGATAAGACTCATAGCCCAGATGAGTAGCAATGGCATTAAACAATAATGAAAAGTGCTCACACACACCTTTTTTTGACCTAAGAAAAGTTTTAATCAATTCCTCCCGACTATCATATTGATAGTTACCTTTTTCTACAAGTGACAAATCATAAGTAAATGCTTTGGACATCCACTCTATGACAGACCTTAATGTGTCTTCTTTAAACTCTATTTGACTTATGGCTTTATTAATGCTCTCTTCCTGAGCCTGCAAGCTACCATGGGAAGAAGCCATAATGATGATAAGGAGGGTAAATACTATTTTATAAGCGCTGTCAATCATTTCATTCAATTATTTTGGTACAAAAAAATTGTCGTGTATTTTTCGGACTCACCTTGTTTGGTTAGCACATGCACACGAGCTTCAAGGCGATCCTCTAAATAACACACCAGATGAACATCAAAGGTTCATTGTCGTTTACAAGAAACAATAGTAAAAAGTGAAAGTAGATGTAAGGCAGTGGAGATTTGATAGACACCACACATGATTAATTCTGACTGAGATACCACAAGGCATAAGGATAATACAGATGCAGCAAACAGTTGAAGATGGAGAACTAGAGATTAACTTCAATGGGCACACTATGAAGCTTCATCCATATAAGGCAATATATTGGCCACAGAAGAAAGCTTTGTTCCTCTCCGATGTCCACCTTGGAAAGCTCAATCATTTTAGAAAACATGGCATAGGTATACCGGCCGTGGGAGAAGTTGACAATCTGCGTCGTCTTCAAGAACTGATACTTATCTATGACCCCGCTGACATTTATATACTGGGCGATCTTTTTCACAGTAGTCGCAATGATTCATGGCATGAATTAAAAGTGTTTATCGAAACATTTCAGACCGTTCGTTTCCATCTTATTGCTGGCAATCACGACATATTGCGGCGTCCCAGCTATTTTCAGTTAGGCTTTAGTCGTGTTTGCGATCATTTTAATCTGGAGGGCATGTATCTCATACATAATGGAGATGAATCAAAGGATGATGAGTGGAGTCTAAGTGGGCATATTCATCCCGGTGTGATGCTAAGAGGGGTCGGGAAGCAAAGGCTAAAGATGCCATGCTTTTGGCTTAGGGATAAAAAAATGGTCTTACCCGCCTTTGGTATATTTACAGGTCTGTATGTGGTGAATATCAAGCGTGCAGATAGAGTTTTTGTCGTTTCAGAAAAGACCGTTTTTGAAGTTGAGTAATATCAAGCTGGGCAATGATCCCTACAGCTCACCTGAGAATGGATGAAAAATAGTGCTTTGATTATTGTGACTAGATATAGAGGAATTATTCTTAATAAGATGTATTTCATATTGTCGCTTTGGGCATCACCCTTCGGGTCGCTACGTTCCAGGGCTCCCTAAACGGTCGGCCTCAGCTTCGCTATCGCTACGCTGAGTCTGGCTCCTGCGTCGCCACCCTTACACATCGCTGATGCATGACTAGAGAAAACGACATTTTGAAGTGAACTCCTCCTACTACCGTGATTAAAAAGATGTAGGTATGTTTTTAGGGATAAGAATGCAATAGATAGAGAACAAAGTCATACCATTTTTACGATGTAAAAAAAGGGCACTTATCAGATGAAAAAATTAATATTCTATAATATCAATAAATTGAACTATTTTTGTCACTCGTATGGCGAACGATAAAGAACACAGACAAAAACAAATTAATAAGTTTGAAAAAGATCTACTGCCTCATGTAGATGCTTTACATACATTCGCCTACCATTTATCCTATAATGATGACGATGCTATGGATTTGGTTCAAGAGACCTATCTCAAAGCATTTAAAGCCATAGATAGCTATGATGAGGGAACTAATGCAAAAGCATGGCTGTTTAAAATCCTGAAGAACAACTACATTAATCAGTACAGAAGGAAAAGCAAGAGACCTCGCAAAGTAGATCTCGAAGATTATGTTAGTCTACAAGAGAAAGAAGATAGCCAGTTGACCGGTAAAGTAGACTTACGACAAGAAATCTTTGAAGATTTAATGGGTGATGAAGTTACCATAGCTATAAATTCCCTTCCTATTGACTTTAGAACTGTTATTTTGCTATGCGATGTTGAGGGCTTCACTTATGAGGAAATAGCAAAAATTCTGGATGTGCCGATAGGTACAGTCAGATCAAGACTACACAGAGCTAGAAACCTATTGAAAGAAAAGTTGAAGGTCTATGCCCAGAAGCTTGGATTCAAAGATATGCGCAATTGATAATCAAAGCAATGACTTATTTTAATAAAAATAAAATACGTACATCGTTAAATAAGTGTTATTTAGTTTTTACATTAGCAACACGAAACGCACATTTGCGGTAATCCGCAGGACTATTTATGGAAAATTTCAATAGTAAACTTATGAGAAACCAAGAAGCATCTAGAGAATCTTTTAATTCAAATTTGAATGGGTCAAATCCATCACTAGTCTTCCAGAATGAAGAGAACTTTAAAGACTTCATCAAGTCCAATCTAAAAAGACCTAAAGTTTCAAGAGAGTTTATCCAGTCTATCAAAGACAAAGTCAAAGTTTCCTAAATACCACCCCCAGTACACTTTTTTCCCACTTCTTTTATATAACACCATATAGTGCTGGTGATTGGGTCAGCATTATCTTCATCACAAGAAATTAATAGAGGTAAAAAACATCCAAATCTTTGAGATAGTTAAATCGCATTGCCCTCTAAGATTATTTGATCTATTCCTCTTCAATTCTTTACGATCAATACTACCCCTTTCGAGCTCTTATCAAGCATAGAGTTTATTTACTCCAGATGATTAATTGCTCATATTGTTGTCTCAGCTCTGCTACTTTATCTTTTTCTCTTTCCAGATATTTCGCTTTCTCCTCTTCAGTGCAAAACTCTTCAGCCGGATAATAGCTAAAAAACTGGTAAAACTCATAATCCTTATATCCATACTTGAAATTGTAAAACTGCTTTCGATATTGATCCTCTAGACTTTCTAAACCAATGTGCTGCCTCCTTTCATTAACCTCTTTGACCAAATTCGGATCCAATTCAGGAATGACAAACTGTGTAAAAAGGGGATAAGCAGAAGTCGTGTAATAGTAGCTTTCAATTCTGTCCCCACTGATGATATTGCTGTAATAGGAGTCCACCAAACTTGCAAATTGACGATTGTCGAAGTTGCCTTTTAATACATCTTTATACATTATTATAAGTAAGTTATTGAAGTGCGGATACCTGG
>SLDF01000257.1 GCA_007125435.1 Saprospiraceae bacterium | reverse complement strand
GGAGGAGCGTACTGAATATGTCTGGATAATTTCACCTGTATATTTCATTTAAATGATATCCCCTTTTTGACTATTCGAGCCATCCACTTAAAAATTGTTGTTTTGAAAAACCAAAATGAAGCACAAATTGCTCGTTGAGGAGAACAATTTGGAGAGAATGTAACACCCAATGCATTCAATATGACCCGATCCAAGGGCCGTACTTCCTAATACATGCAATTACCTTTTGTGGTAAGATAAACCCTAAAATGCTAACGGTTTCTTATATCAGAAGGTAATGCAAATACTGACCTCAATATACAGATAGCCTTTTAAAGGTACACTTTGTAACTAAAATACTCAATTATGGTGTGGGGAATATGTTGTTGATCGGTTATTTACAAAGTAATGGTTTGGAGATGGTTATCTGGTGAATACCTATCGCGATAGGATAAGACTCATTTATGGGGTTTACACGTAAAGGGTATCAAAGTCAATGAAACAGGGTCGCAATTTGATCCTTAAGTTCAATCATCAGAGCACTTGGTGAAGGTGTTTCTCCCTTGGGCAATTGATGTAAAAGACTATTATTCCAATGTTTGGCCATGATTTCTACCTTTTCATCGGTAATCAATACTTTTGAAGATGGTAGAGAAATACCTTTCTGTTCAAGTTTTTTGTAAAAAAGCTCTTTTGCGATATTTAGATCAATATCCATCTTATTTTTGAAGAGATACCATAGATCATAACAGTCCCTTGGTCGGTTTCTTTGAATAAGTGTCCGCAATTTTTCAGCTACTATTTCTTCTAATGCATAACATGGAATTTCCTTTGTCCCAAATAGGTTATTGTCGGGGAAGTTGTGAATCAAGGGGCGACTGACAACAGGTAAAAACAATTTCTCTGAGTAGGAAAAATCGAGTTCAATTTTATCGTGCCAACGCTCAGCCGGATTTGGCAATGGGGGTTGATTGGGTTTGTGATTAGCACCCCAATACTTTATCTGGATTTTATACCCTTGTCCTACATCTCCGGACTGTGTCTCTTGAAAGCTTTGCAAATAAAAACGGATTCCACTTATTTCCTCTGCTTTTAGAATAATAGCCCGGATTAAATCCGGATGAATTCTGTCCTTTTGATCTGCAAATGTAAAATCAAGGTCTTCAGAAAATCGGTAATCATGGAAATAACATTTTCTCAGACAGGTACCTCCCTTGAAGACAAGCCGGGACTTTAATTCCTCAGTTAAAAAGACCGCATTTAGGAAATGGCCCAACACCCAGTCCTTGTCTATCGTTCTAACGGGAACTTGATTTTCCCTTGCTATTTCTACTATTTGGTATTGATAGAGCATCGTTAGTACATTATGGGGTCCACATTTAGCTGTAAATACCATTCTCTACTATATCTGCCTTTTTTTATTCCGGTGGGATCGAGCAGGGAAAAAGTCGAACTGATGTTGTTTTGGGCAAACTCTTTAAATAATTTGGCTCCCGGATGAGAAAGCTGATTTAACCAATAGCCGAGTCTTTTTGTAGCAGCCGTATTTCGGATTGCCTTACAATACTCAATCAATTTTTTTGTATCCAAGTCCCTAAAATGATTCAATGAATCTACCAAATCCCCATAGGCACCGGCATATTTCGGCTGGTCAAAACAATCGACGAGGGTTTTTTCTCTATCGGTTACCCTGTATTGGTGATTTCCGAATCCTTCTTTAAGAATACCGATCATTTTATAAGGTCTAACAGTAATAAATACATAGGTTACTCCAAACACTTTCAACTCTTTTTTTCGGCTGGTGGTTTGTATGTACATAATATCAGAAAGTTGTTCCGTCTTTCCGTGATGTTGCATTGCTGACCAATAGGCAATAGCCCCGTCTTTCACCAAAAAGCTGCCAATTACCTTTTCATCCCTAAAGTTGTGCCTGCAATACTTGCCTTTTTCAAGGCGGTGAAGTTGACCTGACCGGGCGAGTTTCTCAAGCTGATTATAGGTTTCTTTCTCTGAGCCTTCAACTAACTGTAATACATCATTAACTGTGAATATATCTAATCCCCGGTTTTCAATAAGCCGGTTGAGTTCAAGTTCATCGGCACCTAAAGTACGCTTTAAATTCTTACCCATTGTCGTTGTTTGTGTCATTATTTCCTGCAAATATAAGGAATTGATTACATTAAAGACGACAATTTTGGAATAAAAAGGATGGATTGTGACCTCAAAGCCTAGTGATTATATGGCAATTTAGAGCACTTTCCGCTTATCTAATTCTTGTATAATATGACGTTTCTCTAACCATTACCTTTTGTTGTTGCATCAAAAAACCAAGTCTTTTGATCACGGCAATGTTATTTACCGCTTTAGCAGCATCTGTGAGTTTGGTGCTGCTGACTTTGGCTTTGTTGAGTGCGTAAAGCAATTCTGCATAGCCACCACTGTATTGAGGCAGATGAAAACAATCCACAATGGTTTTTTCCACACCGGTCATGCGAAATTGGTGATTACCATATCCTTGAGTAATAATTCCCACCATTTTTTCCGGCTGAATTTTAACAAACTGGTACCGTACCCCAAAAATGGTTTTGTGCTTATTCTGCTTAGTGGTTTGTACAAAAATAGTATTCGGAAACTGTTCAGTTAGCCCGTGCAAATTAAGAGCTGTCCAATAGGCTACCACACCATCTTCCACAAGGTAATTGCTGATGACGTATTCGTTGCGGAAAGTACGAGTTACATATTTCCCCTTTTCAATACGATATATATGTGGTGGATTTCTTTTGGCCAATAGCTCAAGGATAGGTTGCAGGTTATTCCCGAGATCAACTGGCAAATCATTCAACATATTCACATCAAAAACTCCTACTTCATAGTCGTTTAATTATGCAATTAGCAAATCTTCTTCTTTAGTTCACTTTAATTTATTATGACGCTTCATATCAACTTAAATCATCCGAAAGTAACAAAGGTTCAGGAACATAATTTCAAAATAAATTAAATACATTTATATACAGTATAACTTTTCGATGCCCCAAATTTGGTCAGAGGAAGCACCATCAAAAACTTTTCTCTATTGGATTTTTTGCTCGAAAAATTATTGGCATT
>SLDF01000021.1 GCA_007125435.1 Saprospiraceae bacterium | reverse complement strand
TGGGCATCACCCTTCGGGTCGCTACGTTCCAGGGCTCCCTAAACGGTCGGCCTCAGCTTCGCTATTGCTACGCTGAGTCTGGCTCCTACGTCGCCACCCTTACACATCGCTGATGCAGTACCCGAAAAAACGACATTTTGAAATGCACCCTATCCCTTCTCCTACCGTCGTCGGATCGCTAATTAGAGTCTAAAAATAGCCATCTTAATGGTCCCAAGTCTTGCTCTTTTGAGAGATATCTTCGAAAAAAAATACTTACGGAGTAAGGCTACCCTTGATGCCATCTTCAAAGGCTAGACCGCTGCACTGCTTGATAATTTTACTTTATACTTCTTGCTTCATCGGTCACGTAGCACTTGAGGCTATGCTCTCTCTTCAGCACTCGTCTAAAGTAAAATTCTCTAAGCTCTAGCACTTTTCAGACGACATCAAGTGTAGCCTTAGGCTATGTGCGTATTTTGTTTCTTTTATCTCTCTCAAAATAGCTGCGACTTAGACCATACGACGACTATTTTCAGACTCTACGGGGCTCGCTGTTCGCTCGGCCTCTACTCCGCTTATCGCTGCGTAGAGTCTGGCTCCTAACGTCGCCACCCTGTCGCATCGCTTATGCAATAGATCGTAAACCCGAGGTACTGCGTCTTTATTCACCGCAATAAGTCATCGTGATGCTCTTGACAACAGAGTCGCAAATATAACGATCCTGCTTTTAGTCCACCACCATCACAAGTTTTATTCACTAATTCTTTATCTTGTTTTATGCATTAGTGGTTATACCATCAATCTGAGGCTAGTGATCAATAATTAATGTCGCTGTTGACCACTGTAAGGAAGTTTATTAACAACTTGCTAATGCATTGAATCCTATACTATACCCCTATAGCGGTACTCTGATGGACATAGAAACTCACACAAATGCCTGTCAAATTCACAGATAAATATATATAACTGCCAATCAACCAGGTGGATATATCCCATTTATAAACTAAAAAAACACCCAAAAAGGGTGACAATAATATTTCGACAAAAAACAAAAAGCATAAAAATATCTATTTAGAAACGTTACTAATTTGTTAACTTTTTAGAGTGTCTGCATGGAAACATATTATTCATTTTCACTATGCTTAACAAATTGCATGTGTATTACAATAAGGTCATCAAGTCCATTTTTCCTCTCAAAAATATTTTTTTAAATAATCCCATACTAAACCAACTATTTTAGGAGTTTTAAGGTTATATTTGTGACTTTAATCCTATTGAACGAACATATTCAAATTTTGACTTAAAATGTACCTGATTAAGACTCCCGGGTTTGTGCAGGGACTATTCCCGAGTTTTACTTGGAGAATGCCCACCCAAGCGAAAGAAGTTTTTCTAACTTTCGACGATGGTCCAGTGCCGGGCACGACGGCATGGATTCTAGACACCCTAGAGCAATACAATGCAAAAGCTACTTTTTTCTGCGTAGGAGAAAATGTAGAAAAAAATCCTGAGCTCTTTCAAGAGATCAAGGATAAAGGCCATAAAGTGGGTAATCATACTTACAACCACCTGGCAGGCTGGTCTACTGACAACATCGAATATTTTCACAACATTAGAAAGTGTGCGAGATTGGTAGATTCTGACTTGTTCAGACCACCGTATGGAAAGATGAAACCGAGTCAGGTACAGTTTTTAGAGCGTCATTACAAGATTGTGATGTGGGATATCCTTAGTGGTGACTTTGACGAAGAGATGACTCCGGAGCGATGTGTGCAAAATGTGGTCAAAAACGTTAGACCGGGCTCAATAGTAGTCATGCACGACAATTATAAGTCATTTCAAGTTTTGAAAGCATCTCTGCCAATCATTCTTGAGCAGTTGACGGAGGCCGGGTATACATTCAGCTCGATACAGACAGCAGCAATTAATGAAAGAGCGACAACCAGTAATCTGGTTACAGCCTGATTTTAGGACATATCCACCTTATGCTTTGAGACATTTCATTATAGCATAAGCTAAAATTACAATATATTGAGCCGTAAAACTAATCGTAGTTTTACGGCTTTTTTATTCAGCACTGAATGTTTATAGGTAAAAAGACAGAGTACCATGACCCGGGATGATTTTGATCTGATCAAAACTGTAATTGGTGGAGCGGCCATGTCCCCAGACGGTGGAGACACTGATCGGATCACAGATATTAAAAAGCGTCTGGCTTCATTTGCTATTTCACAAAACTGGCTTTTTATCAACAAAGCTCTTAATGAGGCTAACCATTGTACCCAACTCATGGAAGGATTCAAATGGGCCCATATTAAGACACATAGGTTTGCAGAGCGACATCGTGAAGACCTCACACCCGACTTTATCAACTTATTTCTTTGGGAACACAGTAAGCGCCAATTTCATTTGCATCCATTGGTTTGTCTTTTATTTGCCCAGTTTAAGCTAGAGGTGAGTAAGCTAGACAGCGAGTTGCTCTATAGAGTCAGTCATGCAAGACTACCCTTCATATTAACATCTGTCAATAAAAAACGATTATCAGAGCTCAATATGTCTTCTGTACAGTTTCATATGGATTCTTCTGCTCACATAGGCTTTGAAGACTTTAGCGAAAGGCACCACCAATGGATTGATCCAAAACATTGGCCTCTACAAAAAAAGCAACGCAGCTTCACTAAGGTATTGAACGATTTCATATTACTGCCTACTCACACTTATGCTCGCTTTGAAGGAATGGGCAAAGAAGATTGGTACAAAGTGATATCGAAACTAAGTCATCACTATCCCATGTACAGTAGCTTTATCATTCAAAACCTAGTCAATCAATACGACAGAGAATTATTGGCCTTTTTCTATGAGATGTTTAAGGGAAGGGGCAGCGACCAATCAGTAAAGGCCATAGACTGGCGACCAATTATGAGGGCAGTCAAGCCCAAACATGCTCAGTCCACAATAATCGACCTCATCAAAAGTGACATCAATGAAAAAATCCGACACCACGCTATGATACAGTTAGCTACGCATAATTATTATCTTTGGGAGGAAAACATGGTGATGCCTTTCATTGAATATGCCAGACAACTGGAGGACAACAAGATCTTGCAAAAGCAATGGACGCACATAGCCGCCTGGAGATTCGGACAGCAATTTGAAACAACTTTATGTAAACAATTGGAAAAACAACTTTCAGCTGAAAGGAGTTATAAGCTGGTGCCCTATTTAAGAGAGCAGATGCTGTTGCAGACTACAGTAAGAACACTATTTAATCATTAATTCCAATAAAGATTCAGAACCTTATGATCGAGACTTCCTATCACAATAATCGCCTCATCATCCAAAGCCAGGACGTAGAGCCTGGAGAAGTCAGCTGGAGAAGCCCATCAAATCTGGCACTTGTAAAATATTGGGGCAAACACGGTAAGCAGTTACCAAGAAACCCCTCAGTAAGTTTTACTTTAGAGCAAGCCTTTACAGATTTTACTATTGAGTGGAAAACAAAAACATCAACTGAGCGCGACATCAGCTTAGCCTTGTACTTTGATATGGTAAGAAACGAAGCTTTTGAGTCTGCTTTGATAAAAAAAATGGAAGGATTGACAGATATTTTCCCCTTTTTGAACCAATTGGACATGACAGTACATACCAGCAATTCATTTCCACATTCATCGGGAATTGCCTCTTCAGCTTCAAGTATGAGCGCTATGGCGCTTTGCCTCTGTACTATGGAAGATGTGTTTTTCAACACCCTCGAAGACGATGAAGCTTTTGATCAAAAAGCATCATACGTAGCCAGATTGGCTTCGGGTAGTGCCTCGCGATCCATATATGGCACAGCAGCAGTTTGGGGTGAGACAGGACATGTGCCGGGATCTTCTGACCTCTTCGCAGTGCCTGTAGAGGGCAATTTCCATCCTATATTTAAAACCTATCAAAATGCTATTCTTGTAGTAAGTGCCGGTACTAAAGCCGTTTCCAGTTCTGTAGGTCACGGCCTTATGGAGGACAATCCCTTTGCAGAGCCACGATACGCCCAGGCAAGACAAAGATTTAGCGCTATGATGGAAGCTTTATATAAAGGTGATACTGAGCGCTTTGGCAGCATTGTGGAGCAGGAGGCCCTCACACTTCATGCGCTGATGATGGCCTCTAACCCCGGTTATATGCTTATGGAACCTGCCTCCATTACACTCATGAAAAAAATAAAACAATTCAGAGCTGATACAGGTATTCAAGTTTATTATAGCCTCGATGCGGGCCCCAATATACATATGCTATACCCTGAAGCCGATAAAGAAAAAGTTATGGACTTTATCATTACAGACTTGTCGCTGCAATGCCAAAATGGTCTGTTTATTGACGATAAGGTTGGCCAAGGCCCGGAACAATTATAGTAACTAAGCGATCAAGCATTAGAATTCAGTTCATCTTATCAGAAGTGACTTGCCCGTCATGGCTTCCGGCTTCTCCAGGCCCATAAGCTGGAGTATGGTCGGCGCTATATCGCCTAATTTCCCTTCTTTTACACCTTTGATGGTAGGATCATTGGTTATTAAAATACACGGAACGGGATTGGTCGTATGCGCTGTATTTGGGCTGCCGTCGTCATTGATCATGTAATCTGCATTACCATGATCAGCTATAATGACCATTTGATAGTCATGTTTTTTAGCTGTTTCTACCAGTTCTGACATGCAGGTATCAATGCATTCTACAGCTTTTATGGCTGCTTCCATGGATCCTGTATGACCTACCATGTCGGGATTGGCAAAATTGAGACAAATAAAGTCAGGCTCCTTTTCTTTGATGGCTTCTATGATGGCGTCTTTGATCTCGACGGCACTCATCTCTGGTTTGAGGTCATAAGTAGCTACACTTGGAGAAGGTATGAGTATGCGGTCTTCACCTTCAAATGGTTGCTCTCTCCCTCCATTGAAAAAGTAAGTGACGTGTGGATACTTTTCTGTTTCTGCTATACGTATCTGACGCCCCCCTTGACTTGAGATGGTCTCCCCTAAGGTGTCTTGTATATCTTCTTTTTCAAAAACGACATGGATGTTATTGAATGTTTCATCATATCTGGCAAAACATACAAAATGCAAATCCATTTTTGACATGTTGTGGTCCGGATGGTCTTTTTGACTAAGAACTTCCACAAGCTCTCTCGGACGGTCTGTGCGAAAGTTAAAGAACACAACGACATCACCCTCTTTCACAGTAGCCATATGGTCTTTGTGATACATCGGCGGTAGAAACTCATCTGTTTTGCCGTCTGTATATATTTTCTTGATAGCCGTATGCCAGTCTTCTACAGCCTCTCCTGTCTCGTTGACCAATAGGTCATAGGCTTGCTTTATCCTCTCCCATCGCTTATCTCTATCCATGGCGTAATATCGACCTATGACTGACGCAAGCCTGGCATTCTTCTGCTCGATATGGGCATTGAGCCTATCTATGTAGTCAATACCTCCATGAGGATCAGTATCTCTTCCATCAGTGAAAGCGTGTATGTACACTTGACCGTCAAACTTATCATTATATATATCACATAATGCCAGTAAATGGTCAATATGTGAGTGCACACCTCCGTCGGATAAGAGACCCATAATATGGATGTTTTTTCCATTTGATCGGGCATAATCTATGGATTCTTGCACTATTGGGTCTTGGTGTAGCGAGCGGTCAGCTATGGATTTATTGATACGCGCTAGTTCTTGATAGACCACTCTTCCTGCTCCAATATTGAGATGGCCAACTTCTGAATTGCCCATCTGACCACCGGGCAATCCCACTTCCCCGCCATAAGTTATCAATTCACTGTTAGGGTATGTTTTGTACAGGTTATCCATATAGGGCGTTTGGGCTCTGTGGATAGCGCTGGCTTCAGGCACTGATCCGTGACCCCAACCGTCCAATATCATTAAAAATGCTTTTTTCATTATATGGGTATATGTATTATTAATTGTTAGTGGCCAAATATACAATTCGATCCGGTAAACAAAAACTCAACAGACTAAAGGAATTTAGGGTTCAACCGGCAAAATTATTCTTGATAAGACCCGAAAAGCTCTATACCCATCATAGGGTAATCCGTAATAATGCCATCCACCCCAATGGACACGAGGTTCTTCATGATGTCTTTGTCATTTACAGTCCACGGTATGACTGATGTACCAAGTTTTACAGCTTCATCCATGAATGTCTGATCCACTAGAGGATAGTAAGGGCTTATAATAGGAGGAACGAAGCCGAGATCATCTACTAGTGCTGATAAGGGCTTACCGCCCATGTCTCCGATGAGATATGATAAGGTAATATCAGGATGTGTCTTGTGTATATACTGCAATGTCCTCACATCAAAGGATTGAATATTATATCTGTTTTTAGGAATACTACTATCGATAACCTTGATGACCAACTCTGAGAATACATCTATTGTAGGGTGATAGACCTCATCTCCGTCGGGGTGTGATTTGATTTCGATATTATAACTAATTGGCTTTTTATTGCCTTTTTTTACAAATTGTTCACAAGCATCCAATAAGTCTGAGAGTAACGGCTTGCTGACTTCAATTGGGTTTTGCTTTGGAAACTGAGGGTGTATCACGGATCCACAATCAAAGGATTGGACTTCCTTCAGGGTCATCTTAAATATATTAAGTGACATGTCTTCGTCCGCACTTATAGGTTGACCATCAGGGAATAGGCAAATAGTAGATGACATCCAAGGCTCATGAGACACTACTATCTGGCTATCTGCAGTCATAACTACGTCGAGCTCCAGGGTGCTTACACCGGCATCTATAGCATAGAGCATAGCAGGGATAGAGTTTTCAGGTAGGTTGCCTCTTGCGCCACGATGTCCTTGTATATCTATTTTCTGCTGACCTGTATTCTGGCAACTCATAATTAGTGTTAAAATAATCAAAGAAAAGTATCTCATAAGTATGGTTTTATAAAAAAGGGTTTCCCCAGGGAAATGCATCCATAGGTGTGAATGCAAATTTAAGACTTTTTATTGCATCAGCGCTGTGGAGTGGGTGGCGAAGCGGATGCGAAGCCAGACTCGATGTAGCCTTAGCGGAATCGAGGCCGAGCGAATAGCGAGCCCCGAAACATAGCGACCCTTCTCCCCAAAGTGTTGGGGAGAAGGGTGATGCCCAAAAAGCCAAACCACTATCTAAACCAAATGGCTGACCAAAAAAGTCCAAATTATTTACCGTTTAGCTTTGTGTCGAAGTATACAAGGTTCTCGAACTCCTCTATGCGATTCTCAATTTGGTCGCTATCCAGGCTTTTCATTCTTTCGAGACTAAACTTCTCAACGCAGAAAGAGGCCATTGCTGACCCATAGATCACGGCTAGTTTCATGTTGGGGTAGGATACATTGCCTGTACTGGCCAGATAGCCAATGAAGCCTCCTGCAAATGTATCACCGGCTCCAGTCGGATCATATACCTCGGCAAGTGGAAGCGCCGGAGCCGAAAAAATATAGTCCTCATGAAATAGGAGCGCCCCATGTTCGCCCTTCTTGATGATCAGATACTTTGGCCCCATCTCCTTTATTTTATGCCACGCTTTGACCAATGAATACTCCCCTGATAATTGTCGGGCCTCTTCGTCATTAATTGTCAATACATCAATGCGATGCAGCACTTCCCTAAGGCTATCCATGGCGGTGTCCATCCAAAAGTTCATCGTATCCAAGACTATGAGCTTCGGCTTAGTCTCCAATTGATCTATCACAGAGATCTGCACCTGAGGAGTGAGATTGCCAAGCATGACAAATTCTGCCTTCTTAGCCGACTCTGGCAGGATTGGCTCAAAATCCGCCAACACATTCAGCTGTGTATCCAATGTGTCCCTTGTATTCATGTCCGTGTGGTACCGCCCTGACCAGTAGAAAGACTTTTCACCCTTCTTCTTTTGAAGGCCTTCCAGATTGACGCCTCTACTTTCCAGGGCACTCAACTCATCCTCAGGAAAATCTTCGCCGACTACAGACACAATATGTATATCATTAGTAAAATAAGATGCAGCCCAGGAGATATATGTAGCTGCCCCACCGATTACTTTTTCTGCCTTGCCAAAGGGTGTTTCTATATTGTCAAATGCAACTGTACCAACGGTTAAGAGACTCATAATTTTTCTTTTATTTTTTTCAGTGCAAATATTGTTTATTTATTTTGAAAGACCATATATTTGCACTCGCTTTTGAAAAGTAAATCTTTTAAAGCCTCCTTAGCTCAGCTGGTTAGAGCACATGACTGTTAATCATGGGGTCCTTGGTTCGAGCCCAAGAGGGGGCGCAAAAAAGCGGAAAATGAGAGATTAGGCTTTGTGTCTAATCTCTTTTTTTATGACTTTCAATCATGGTTCCGATAGCTATCGGAATTGGTTCGAGCCCAAGAGGCAATGTCGAATTTAAAGAGCCTTTACAATATCAAGTCAGGTATCTAGCCTTCATCATATATGATTCTAGCATTATAAATTGTCCAATATTTTGTTTTTAAAGGGGCGTTTTCTGTGAATAGCATAAAGCAATAATTTAAAAAGCCACAATCCCTGTTTTTCTGAAATACACAAAGGTGCCTCATCTGTATTTTAACTATATTTTAGTAAACTTGTAAAGAAAAGGGCAAAAACCAACTTCTTATATGGCTGCGCGTGTATATATATTATTTTCTCAATCAATTGATAAATTTTATATTGGTGCAACAACTTTGGATGTAAACCAAAGAGTTTATAGGCATAATACTAAATACTATGACAATAAGTATACATCACAAGTAAACGATTGGACAATATTTTTAGAAATAGAATGTCCATCTATGACTACAGCAAGACATATTGAAAGTCATATTAAGAGAATGAAGTCAAAAAAATATATTAAAAATTTAAAAATGTATCCCGAAATGGCTGAAAAGCTTCTTTTGAAGTATTCATAATCTTTCAATCATGGTTCCGATAGCTATCGGAATTGGTTCGAGCTGGTGAGGGGGCGCTAAGAGCGGAAAATGAGAGGTTAGGCTTTGTGTCTAATCTTTTTTGCCTATTACTAAAAGTGTCATTACTTTTTATTATTTTTGATGGAACCTTTTACTCATTTTTAAGGTAGGGGCTTTATCAACAAAATTTACCCCATGCGCTATATTGTTCTTCTCGGTTTGTTCAACATACTTGGATTTCAACTGTCCATTGCTCAGATAAAATTTACCCCAAATTCCAGTTTGATAGATGTCGACAGATTTAGGTCCGGTGCTCCAATTGGTATTTCCGACTTGAATGGTAATCTATTGGATGATATATTTAGGATAAACAATACGAGAGACCTCCAAGTCGATTTTCAGCAAAGCACTGGAAGATTCAGGACTATTCTTTCAAATTTGAATTTTCACGACAATCAATTTTGGAGTATTGCAGCTGCGGATTTAAATAATGATGGATTTTTGGATATTATTGGAGCAACCTTTAAGGGTACAAACATTCGTTTAAGCCAGACAGCTAACGGTGAATTTATCATTGATACGCTAGATGGCGTTCTACCCTTCTTTGCTCAGACTACTAACTTTTTTGACATCAATAACGACGGATTTACTGACCTTTTTATTTGTGATGATTTAGATGAGAGTAAAATATGGGGTAATGATGGCTTCGGAAATCTCATACCGAGGAATGAGTGGATAGATATGACTACAACGCCCCCTTCAGATAATTCTGGTAATTATGGGAGTGTATGGACGGATGTTAATGGTGATGGCAGAATGGATCTTTATATCTCAAAATGTAAAGGTGGGGTAACTAGCCCTCAGGATCCTAGACGAATAAATGCTCTTTTTTTAAACATGGGAGGTGGAGAATACTTGGAAGCGGCAAATGAACTTGGGCTAGCAAGTGGTGCTCAAAGCTGGTCTGCAGATTTTGCAGATGTAAGAAATATAGGCTATAACGACCTTTTTCTTATTAATCATGATAGCCCTTCTGTATTTTACAGAAATAATGGGGCTGGTAATTATATTGAGGCTACATCAGAGGTCGGGATAAATAACTATTCTCGTCACATTCAAGTAAAATTCTTTGATTTGGATAATGATGGCTATCTGGATTTAATGTTTACAGGAAACGGTATGAGTGTTTACCGGAACTCTGGCGACGGTACATTTGAATTGATGGGAAACCCCTTCGATCAAGGCTCTATTCACTCTTTCTCTGTGGGTGACCTCAATAATGATGGTTTTTTGGATGTATATGGCTCATATGGTAGCTCTTACAACAGCCCTTCTTTATTAAGAGACGACTTAGTCTGGCTCAATCCCGGAAATGACAATAATTGGTTGCGTATCAGGTTAAATGGCACAGAGTCCAACAAAGACGGTATTGGTGCTATAGTTAGAGTTTACAGCGAGTTGGGGATGCAAACTAGAGAAGCGAGAGCGGGAGAAAGCTATGGCATACAATCCTCCAACATTTTACATTTTGGAATGGCGAAAGATATTGTCGCTGATTCTATAATCATTAAGTGGCCATCAGGCATTGAAGATCGGTATTATCATATAGATACCAGAAATATTTATCTGGTCACCGAGGGTATATGCATTGAAAAACCGGTAAATATTGAATACGAGGGAGACTTGGTGCTCTGCGAAAATGAACACATTACACTTACACTACCTGCTAATTATACATATCAATGGAATACAGGACATACGTCTCAAAGTATTGATGCCGATTCAGAGGGCATTTATTTTGCTCGTCTTATTGATGCCAATGGTTGTGAACTGCCGACTGAAGTATTAACGATATTAGAAAATGCTGATTTTACACCTGTTTTACAAGATGTTGTAGATACAAGAATATGTTGTGGCTCATCCATTGAATTAATTGCAGATGGGTACTCTGAGCCGACGTGGTCTGACGGCACAGTAGGACATTCAATTGAGATAACGGAAGAAGGCTGGTATTTTGCAGAAGTTTCTACCTCTTGTGGAGTTCTTATCTCTGATTCGATCTTTATTGAGAAACTCCAAGTGCCGCCTCCTATTGTCCCCACTGAAAGGATGCAAACTGAAAGAGATATAACGCTTACAGCTGAGGGTGATCACATTAAGTGGTATTTTGAAGCTGATGATGAATTGGCAGCATTTGAAGGTTTCGAATGGCCTGTAATTCTTGATGAAGGAGAAAATATTTTTTACGTCACCAATAATTCAAGCTTTAAGGGGGCATCCTTTCAAGTTGGGAAACTCAACTTTAGTGGAAGCAATTACTACAATTATAATACATATAGTGGAGCCTTAATTTTTGCTGTTGCACAAAATGTCCGTCTCAATTCTGTCAAGGTTTATACCGAATTGGAAGGACCACGAGTTTTTGTCCTTCAGAATAGCGCAGGTGAAGTTCTCCTACGAGACACGATCATGATAGCAGACGCTGAGAATGGGCAACGGGTCAATCTTGGATGGGACTTACCGGCAGAAGAAGGTTTGAGAATAACAACCGACGCAAATTTTAATTCAATGACATTTGGGCATCAAAGTCCACGACTTTTTAGGTCAAATAGTAATGTTTCTTTCCCCTATGAGGAACAGCCTTATATCAGTATTTATTCAAGTGACGCTGGTC
>SLDF01000029.1 GCA_007125435.1 Saprospiraceae bacterium | reverse complement strand
TGATCATGCATCAGCGATGCGTAGTGGGTCAAGAGCGAATGCGAGTGAGTCCGAAGGACCGAGCGAACAGCGAGCCCCGGAGCGTAGCGACCCGATGACGATAGGAAGAGGGTGATGCCCACGGCGACAAAATGATATGCACCCTTTTACGATTGAAGTATAGTTACCACTATTTGGTCACACAAGACTCCTCAATCTTTGACCTCACTTTGGATTGTTAGCTTCATACGCAGCCATCGTCCATCTGATTTTTGCGTAAGTTACGTGTTCAGGTAAGGCCTCTTTTATGGGTTTTAGCCAGATTGTGTCTGTTCTATTGATTGCTTCTTCAATCTCCAGGATTAATGACGTATCTATCAGTTCGTGTATGTCTATTTTCTGATGATAGATCAATTGTGTGATATGATTCTCAATAGTAGCAGGTGACATACCTCTGGTTTCTGCTATAAAGCCAATGTCCGGGTTTTTGACAAACATTTCATAGGTTTCCAATAATGTTGGTGTCAATTTTTCGACATACCTCGGTTTTGGAGGTTTTACTATTGTCGCAGTTTTTTCTTTGTCCGGGTCAATACTGTTTTCTTCAATAAATTCATTGATAACTTTGAGGAAGAAGTCTCCATACTGCTCTACTTTATATGCCCCGAATCCACTGACCGATTGCAGTTGAGTATAATCTCTTGGCATTTTATTTACCAGGTCTCTCAATGAGGCATCTGATAATATAATGTAAGACGGCAATCCTTTATTTACGGCAATTTCTGTACGGACCTTCTTGAGAGCCTTGAACAGATCGGGGTATTTAACACTATCATCCGTCGACTCTTGTCTCACCTCTATCTCCTTAGTCTTCCTCATTGATATTATAACAGGCTGTTCGCCCTTTAACACTGCCCAGGATTTGCCATTGACGGTTAAAATTGGAAATTTCCCTGAGGTCATATCCACATATCCGTCATCTAAGAGGTATCTGCATAGCTTTAACCAATATTTTTTTGGGTGATGGTCACCTTTGCCATAAGTAGGAATGCGTGTATGAGCATCCCTTATTTTCTTTGATCTAGAACCCGTAACGACATCTATGACGTAATTCATCCCAAATGACTCTTTAAGCCTTACTACTGCTGATAACAATATTTGAGCGTCAGTCGTGACATCTTTTTCTTCATAACTAGATAGACAAATGTCACAATTCCCACACTTCGCAGGCGCATCCTCATCGAAGTAGTTGAGCAAATACTGCCTTCGACATGAATTAGATGACCCATAAGCAGCCATCTGATCAAGCTTCTTAAGCATTAGATGACTCTGCTCTTCATTATTCTCAATTTCTACAAATTGTTTTAGCTTCAGTACATCTGCATAGGTATAAAATAGCAATGCGACACTGGGCTCACCATCCCGACCAGCTCTACCGGTTTCCTGATAATAGCTTTCGATATTCTTTGGTAAGTCCATATGTACAACAAATCGTACATTAGATTTATCTATCCCCATACCAAAAGCTATCGTTGCCACTATGATGTTGACTTCATCTTTTTGAAACAACATTTGGTGGCTGTCTCGTTGATCAGCTGAGAGTCCTGCATGATAGGGCAATGCTTTATAACCATTAAGATTCAGCAAATCAGCAAGGCTCTCGGTACTCTTTCGCGATAGGCAGTAGATGATACCGGACTCTTTGTCTTTTCTAGTCTTTAGAAATGTCAGTAACTTGTCCGAGCTCCGTCTCTTAGGCTCTACAAGGTATTTAATATTAGGTCTATTAAAACTTGAAATAAAAACCTCAGCATTGGGAATATTCAGCACCTCCAATATATCCTCTCTTGTGTACTTGTCCGCTGTGGCAGTCAAAGCAATCACAGGAATATCTTTGAACTTATCTTTGATCACGGCAAGAGCTCTGTAGTCCGGTCTAAAGTCATGGCCCCAGTGAGACATACAATGCGCTTCATCAATAGCAAATAATGAAATATTAAGATTAGATAAGTATCTCCAAAATTGATCGCTGATCCTCTCAGGTGCCAAATAAAGCATCTTGATACGTCCCATCCTCGCATCTGTCATGATCTGATCTATCTCTCTAGAGTCGATTGAGCTATTTATAAATGCTGCCGGTACCCCATTTTGTCTCAGCGCATCTACCTGATCTTTCATCAAAGCTATCAATGGTGACACCACTATGGCCGTCCCTTCCATACATAGTGCCGGTATTTGGAAACACAAAGATTTCCCACCACCTGTGGGCATGAGTACCATAGCATCTTTTCCTGAGAGAACAGTCTGAATAATATCCAATTGTCGGTCTCGGAAACTGTCATACCCAAATGTTTCATTGAGCACGACGTGAGGATCACTTTTTACACCACCAAAACTCATACACTATTTTGCTTTGTTGAAAAATGATTTTCAGCTTCCTCCAGTTTTTGTCGCAACTGACCCGTCAACATGTGAAATAACATGATGAAATCAGAAGCCAGACTATAGAATGGATACTTGAACGTAGCAGGCTTATTCTTCTCAAAATAAAAGTGACCAACCCATGCAAAAGTATAAGCAGATACAATAGACACAGGAATCAGCCACCATATCTTCATGACTATCGCAAAGATAAATACCACAATAAACAATGTAGTACCTATAAAATGAAGCCTCCTACTTGTCGGATGGCTATGCTCAGTCAGATAATAAAGGTAAAACGACTGCAAAGACTTGAATTCACTACTTGTTGTCATAGTTTTATTTGAGGTTTGTTTAACGATGAAAAAAATAATATTAATCAAGATCATGTATCCGAGTAGAGTCAATATAGCAAAATTTTAAAGAAATCAGGGTAAATATTTTGCTGATATGGCTAGAGGCTACCTGGGATATCGAGATCTTTTTCTTTTTATACTTTTGGGCATCACCCCATCCTTCCCAATAAACTTGGGAAGGATGGGGTCGCTACGTTTCGGGACTCGCTATTCGCTCGGTCCTACGGACTCACTCGCTATCGCTCGTGACCCACTCCACATCGCTGATGCAATGATAAGATAAAATCAGAAATTTTGAAAAGTTGACGACTTGAAAAATTGACCTGCAAGCAAAT
>SLDF01000127.1 GCA_007125435.1 Saprospiraceae bacterium | reverse complement strand
GTATGCCCATAGGTGGAAGATGATGCAAAGCGGGTTACATTTGGTGTCTTACCGATATCTAATTCTTGCATATCAAACCCTAAGCCACGTCTGGTCTCCCCCTCGTCGCGCCTGGCAAATCTATCAATGGTAGCCGATTTCAGGTAGGTGCGATCTTTATAGACTCCACCATTTTGTAACATTAAGAATAGTCTGGCAAGGTCGCTGCTATTTCCAAATAGGCCGGCGTGCCCACTCACACCGCCAAGCATAGCAGCTCCCATGTCATGAACATACCCTCTCAATCTCTGGCTTCTGAAATAGTCATCATCTTCTGTTGGTACGATAAAGGCACCATCAAATTTATTATAGGGATTATACACCAGTCTCGACAATCCCATCGGCTCATAAAAATGTGTCGTTACAAAGTCTTCGAGGGTCATACCAGATATCTCTTCGATCATGAAGGTAAAAAGAATAAATCCCAGGTCACTGTACTTATATCCCTGATCCGGCTTGATATCTGAATTAGCTATCTTGACCATTATTGAATCTCTATAGGCAGATGAAATGAAGATATCCTTTGCCACAGGAAGGTATCCCGCTAATGCAGCGGCTACATATACAGAACTGTCCAGCCTGACTTGTTTCTTTATATTGGTGACTGTGTTTTTGTAGAAAGGAATCCATGCCTTCAGTCCGGAGCGATGGCGAAGCACGTCTTCGAGGATTAAATTTCCTACATCTGTGCCTTCTATCTGGGGGAGATAAAGAGCAAGGCGCTCCTGTAAGTCGATCTTACCTTCTTCCCACAGCTTCATTAGAGCTAGTGTAGTCGTGGCTACTTTAGTGATAGAAGCGAGGTCGTACAGATCACCTGCACAGACCTTATCATCAGGCTCATATGTCTTGGTGCCATAAGCGCGATGAAAAAAGACAGTTTCATCTTTGATGGCCGTAATCTGGGCGCCGGGTGCCGCTTTGATATCGATCATTTCATCTATAAGGCTGTCAATCTCTGATAAGATACGACTATCGGCGCCAATGGACTCTGGCAGGCTGATGGCGATATCTCCACTTAATTTTGTTTTTTGCCCCTGTAGATTGGTATATAGAGGACCAGCAGATATGGGTAGTGTGCCACTAAAGCTACGAGCGCCAAAGATAGCTTGTGCACTCATGCTCTCAAAAACCGGATCATCATCATATGCGACGACTATTGGTCCATAGTCCTGAAAATTTCTAAGTGCATATGGGTTGCCAAAGACCACTAAAATAGTTTTTTGACTTGATCTTGTATCCTCGATAAAATCTATGATGTCTTTTGTAAGACCATAATTTCGCTTAGAGTAAGTAGATGTAAGGTGAAGGGCTATTACTACTTCGTCCACCCCTTTTAGTTTGTCAGCGAAGTCGGCCAACTCTGCCCTATTACTTTTCATAGGCAGATCTATATGCGCCACATGCTTGTAAAATGACATGGTCTCCTTAAATACGGTTGAGTGGTGATCTTTTATACTGATGCAGGCTACTTTTGAATTACTGTGGCTATTGAGGGGTAGAAGCCCATCTTGATCATTGACCAAAGTAAGAGCACTAGCTGCCAAATCTTCCTTGATGGCAATATCTTCAGCGAGGTTAATATCTCTATTCAGATTGACCAAGTCTGCCTTTGGACTTTCAGTCAGTCCCAGTTTGTATTTGGCCTTCAATATTTTTTTAACACTTTCTTCTAACCTCTGCCTGGCTGCCGCAGAGCTGTCAATTTGATTTGAAATAGCCAAATATGCCTTTTCCAGGTCTGTGGGCATAAGCAGAATATCATTTCCTGCCATGAAAGCCATCTGTTCGATCTCCCCCGAAGCGAAGTGCTTAGTCACGCCTTTCATTTCTAACGCATCCGTGATAACTAACCCCTGAAAACCAATCTTTTGCTTCAATAAAGTGTCTACAACGGGTTTAGATAGAGTGGTAGGCAGATTGGGTGTGCTATCCAGCGCCGGCATGTGGACATGAGCGACCATCATGCTCATTAGTCCGTTATCGGACAGCATTTGAAAAGGAAACAATTCGACCGACTCCAATCTGCTTATGGGGTGGTCAATGATCGGTAGGTCATAATGAGAATCTACTCTCGTATCGCCATGTCCGGGAAAATGCTTAGCACAAGCCATCACACCTTCATCCTGTAGGCCGATCATATACATATAGCTTTTTGTAACTACATTGTATTTGTTCTCACCAAAGGAGCGATCATTGATGACGGGGTTATCTGCATTGTTGTTGATGTCAACCACAGGGCCAAAGTTAATATGGACACCTATGCGTTTAAGTTGGCGTCCAATGGCTCGTCCTGTTTTATAAATCAGCATATCGTCTTCTATAGCGCCCAGAGTCAGGTTGCGAGGATATTTAATGACATCGGTCTTAAAACGCATTTCAAGTCCCCATTCTGCATCCATTGCAATCAAGAGTGGTAGGTCTGCTGATAGTTTTTGATATGTATTTGTCAGTTCTGCCTGTCGCATTGGAGTGCCTTGAAAGAAGCACAATCCACCTACATGGTAGTTTGTAATGGCATCTTTTACAGATTTGATGTGATCCTCGCCCAGATTAGAGTGTGCCCTGATCATGAACAATTGGCCAATGCGCTGTCTGTCTGTCAGAGCATTGTAGACAGAGTCTGCCCACTGTATAGCTTCTGCTTCTGGTACAGCACTTAATGCATTAGTCGGAGAAGAAGGTAAAACAAAGCCCGGAGCGTTGAGAGAAAAGGCCGTACTCACTAGAGGGATCACAATGATCCATCTGGTAATCCGCCAAATCTTAAATAGGATATGTTTCATCATTTATTCTGCGCCTCTTCTATTTCTGTTTAATACGTCGGGGTCTATTGCCAGTGCGCGCTCATAAGCTGCATTGGCTTGCTCAATCAAGCCGGCCGTCTGTCTGGCATTGGCCAAATTTAACCAAGCTTCAGCATTTTGTGGTAAAGCTTCTACTGCCTTTTCAAAATATTTGACTGCTTCGAGGTGTTCACCGGAAATGCCTTTAGCAACGCCCATTAAACGATTGGCTTCATAATCTTCCGGTTGATAACGCAAGGCTTCTTCTAGATATTGAATGGCTTTAACAAGATTACCTTCATTTTCTCCAAAGTGCCGACCTGCATCGCGATACGCTATAGCTATGTTATTGAGCGCATCTTTGTAGTTAGGATCTAGCTTTAGTGCCTTTTGATAGGCTTCTATGGCCGCCTCGTAATCCTTTAGATATAATTTTGCATTACCCATGATAAGGTAAGCATTTTTATAGGTTGGATGTATAGCTATAGCTTGTTGAAGGTGGTCGACAGCCTCATTTAGCAATTGTTCCTTTTTGACAGGATCATCTTCCATTGTCGATAATCTCGTCTTCTCGCCACCAGCAGCATTTTGTAGTTTTGCACTTCTGTCAGATACTTCAATATCTGTCAGAAATAAGGTCGCATTATTTTTCCAAACCCTATTTCGGTCAATGGTCTTAATGCTATAGCCCAATAAAATAATAGCCCCAAGGCCAACGAATAAAGCACGCATATCTCGCCTCCACATCTGGCTGACCATCCAGCAGCCTGTCCACAAAGCAAATCCCAGTGAAGGCATAAATAGAAACCGTTCGGACATATTCGTTCCGACGGGAAAAACAATATTGGATACAATGGACAATGTCAAAACAAAATAGAGAAAGCTATATGAAAATACTGTTTTCTTCTTCCAGCCTTTAAGGGCATAAAATAACCCCAATCCATAAATGCCAATCGTGGCCAGGACTCCAGGATGTCCCCATGACATGATAGGAATCTGCCTCGGGTAATAGTCATGTGTAAGTGGATGTGGCCAAAATAACAGTTGAATGTATTTACCTAAGGTGTATGTAATGGTAGCATACTTTTCACTAAATGATAATGGCATATATCTACCGTCTACCAGTTTTAAGAACGGGTTATTCATGAGCTCCATCGGTGGACTTCCTGACATCAACTGGCCTAAAACAGAAGTTCTAATGATCAAGAACAAAGCTGTAGGTAAAACTAGCCACCCGCCAATGACAAAGAGCTTGCTCATTTTTACATGGCGAAAAAAATAAATAGTCATAGGAATAATGACTACAAAAGTAATGGCATTCTCTTTTGACATGAGACCTAAGAACAAGCTCACAACAGCCATCAGCATATGAACCAATGATTGGCGATCGACATACCTGACCACGGCCCATAATGCCAGCATACTGAACAATAAGCTCATGATCTCATCCCTACCTTTGATATTAGCGACGGCCTCTGTATGAATAGGGTGAGCGGCAAATAATGCTGACACCAATAATGCCATTAGAGCTGTTGTTGGTTTATCGTACCTGTTAAGCACTGTCAATAAGATGAAATACATCAATACTACACAGAGACCATAATAAATCAGATTAAAAAAGTGACCTATAAACGGACCCTCCCCGAAAATTTCACGCTCTATAGCAAACATTATTAAGGTAAACGGTCTGTATCGTCCACCAGAAACAAGCTGAGCCTTTCCTTCTTCCTTGAAAAAACCAAAAAAAGTATCCTTTCCTAGTATCCCAGGGATGCCATTGATGCCATCCTGAGTAAACATATTGTCCGTGATAACAATCGCATCATCCTGAGCAAAGTCATGCATCAGTGTATTAGCATAAAGTAAAAACGAAAAAACAAATAGAAGTGCAGCGCATACGCGATAGTTCAGTACCCATTTGGGTACTGAAGAACGGCCTTGAGGAGTCGTAGATTTCTTATTCTTTTTTGGCTTCTTTTTTGCCATATCAGACCTCAGTTACTAATTCAGTGAAGTCGTTTTGACTTTCTGTACACAAATATTACACTTTTTTATCAAATATAATACAATAGTGATCAATAAATTTATTGCTTTTTGGGCTTGTTTAGCATTTGGGCTTACTACAGTCCATGCATCAAATCATTATCTGTCAAGATAAGGTTGTAATATAGCTTGTGCATAATTTTCCCAACTCAGCTTTTTAGCTGCTTCTTTCACATTGGATCGATCAATAGGATGGGAGATGGCCCTACCCATAACGGCCGCCATATCATCAATATCTCTATCATTGGCGAGATACCCATTGAAGCCATCTTCGATGGTCTCGGGAAAATGACCGACTCTGGTAGCGAGAACGGGTAAATGAAAATTATAAGATAAAGACTCGACACCTGATGGCGTAGCCGTTAAATAAAAGAGGACTATATTGTCACTTACCTGAAAATATCGATGGACCTCCTCATTTGGCACGAAAGCATTGACAATATGGACTTTGTCCCGGAGTCCATATGTCTCTACCAACGACAGCGGGTTATAGTCCCTCTCATCATCAGCTTTTTTTAACAGTAAAGACTTGGCAAAGGAGAATACTGCTTTCTTTACTCGGGTCGACCATTTGTTTTCTGAAAGCGTATTCCAAAACGACTCACCAACAATGAGCAAGGATACATCATCTCGTTGATTAGCCAATATCCTAAACGCTTCAATCGCCTGATGGAGCCCCTTGTACTTTCTAATAAATCCAAAGAAAAGAAAGACGTGTTGACGAAGGTTCATTTCTGATTTGGCTGCTTTGACAGAAAAGTCAGGATCAGGTCTAAACAAATCATATACCGGGTGGTATAATTTAATCACCGAAGAAACCTGTGTTTCAGCTCTTAGTCCTGTCTCATTGACATCAAACATTCTGTCGGGATATACTGCTTTGAGTTCGTCTACTGTCTTGTAAGCATGAGTGATGTAAGTATCTGCTATTTTGAGTCCATACTTCGTGAATACCCGATCGATAGAACTAGCTTCTTTCTGCACGACCAAGTGGCAATCAAATACGACTTCCGCTCGGCACAGTTTTTTGATGTGTCTTGCCAAATATCCCAATGGTGCACCTTGTATGGCAATAGCCCATTGGAAAATGACGATATCAGGGTCAATATCTGCAATAAAACGAGCCGTCTTTCGCCATGAAAATGGATTGTTGTAGTTGCAGACGTAGGTTGTTTTGATTTTTGTACCTTCAAGCAAGTTGCCTTTGCTTGCTTTGTCTTTGAACTCTCTAGGTATTATAGAAGGGTACTGCTGTGTCCAGCTTACAATATGAACTTCTGCACCTTGTTTTTCTAATGCCTTTGCTAGAGAGGTATTGTAATTGGAAATGCCGCCCTTAAATACGGGTCCGGGTCCAAAACACACGACTTTGACAGGTGGTGGTTTATGCATAGTTTTAGGCTTTATTGTCAAGCCTTTCTAAAGCTTTCTTGTACACCCTTTCCATACCTTCTCTGATAGATATCTTAGGTTTCCAGTCAAAGGTGTTTGATACGTAAGACATATCCGCATGTCTGGCATGTACTCCAACAGGCTTATGCAAGAGAGGCTTTATTGTTGGTTTATATCCTGCTATATCTGTAAAAATATCAATGATCTCGAGAAACGATGTTAATCTTCCCGAACCAATATTAATGGCCGAGCCATCGTGAACATTATCCATGGCCATGAGGATGGCATCAATGCAGTCATCTATGTGTACAAAATCTCTACCTTGCTGACCTGTTCCCCATACTTCGAATGGATCCTCTTTTGCAGCTGCTCTGGCAGCTATAGCAGGTATAGGGTAAGTCAGGTCTTGATCTTCCCCATAGCCTGAAAATGGCCTAACACATGCTACAGAAATCCCATAATGTCTCGCTGCAATCTGTGCCAGATATTCTCCGGTTAATTTGCTCCAGCCATACGTCATATCAGGTTGACCTAGCCTGGACTCAAAAGATATGTCAGACTCCTTAAGTGCTACAGCACCCTCATCCGATTGTAAATCTACCGGATAAGCTGCCGAAGAGCTTGGAAACAGCACCCTTTCCGGCTTGTAATTACATACCCAGTAGAAAAATTCGGCATCTATGCTTAGGTCTAATGCTACCATCATTGGGTCACCATCTATCTTTGCCCTTCCACCCACGATCGCTGCAAAATGGTATATATTTGTAAATCTATCGAATGGAAGATTATAGCGTTCTTTTAGAAGGTTGGCATTGTCTTGAATATCTCTGAGAAATGTCCTAAAGTCTGAATGTAGGAATAAAAGCCTACCTCCAGGGCCATAGGCTTTGAGTCCCACGGCTTTTTCTGTTCCTGAAGCACCCTCAAGCCAATGTTCGGGTGCCGTTCCTGTGGACAGGTCATCTACTACAAAGAAATAATCCTGTGTCGTTTGTAATAATCGTTTGACAAGATTACGACCTACAAACCCACAGCCTCCAGAAACCAAATGTATTACAGACATATAGGAATTTGATTTTAATATTCACATGCACTTGATCAATCTGACCTTGTATCTACATTTGCGATATCGCCTTTCGAATTAATCAACTCATAGTTTGCTCTGTGCAAGATTAAGGATAATAATACTTCTAACAATACCGAAAATGTGGGGCAAACTTAGGAGAAATTTAGGAAATCTCATAGGATGATTTTTGTTCATATCCCACTTCTGTGCCATCGCCTTCTTTTTCTATATACTCTCTTTTGGGAAAGTAAACAGAAAACGTAGTACCTGCATCGACCTCACTTTCTACTTCAATGTAGCCTCCCATCGCTTCGATTTGACTTTTTGTAATGAATAGACCTATACCTCTAGCGTCCTTATTTCCATGGAAGGTCTTATACATACCGAAGATTTTATCTTTATGGATGTCTAAATTGATACCAAGACCGTTATCTTCCACCTTTAAGACGTAGTAATGATTGGATTCTATACAGTCAATATTAATGACAGGTGGCCGATGTGGCGATCTATATTTAATCGCATTATTGATCAGATTGAGAAGGATACTTTCAAGATATGAGGGCTCTGTCAATATTTTGACATCTTCTTTAAACTTTATATTGACCTCAGCATTTGTTGACCTGATGATTCCTTTAAGGTTATTGATTATCCCCTGTACTTCTTTT
Source organism: Saprospiraceae bacterium (assembly GCA_007125435.1). Classification (GTDB taxonomy): domain Bacteria; phylum Bacteroidota; class Bacteroidia; order Chitinophagales; family Saprospiraceae; genus SLDF01. The sequence goes on along the minus strand of SLDF01000127.1, from coordinate 3,624 downwards.
TTGAGACTCTTTTCATGTTTGGTATAGTTGAGGTTTGTTTGTATAGCGACCACTTCATTGAGGTTATTGATGGTCTCAGTTAACTGATTTGAAGCCAATCTGAGCATTTCGAATAAATTGGCTTTTTCATCATCATTTACCTCATTTTCCATAAAATCAAGTAACATATGGATGTTGCCTGAGTGTGAACGCAGATTGTGAGATACAATATGGGCAAAATTTAGAAGCCTATTGTTTTGATTGCTGACCAGACTAATAGTCTCTTTAAGCTGAAACTCTGTCTCTTTCTGATTCGTTATATCTGTATGAGTACCTATCATTCTTGTAGGTTTACCATCCTCATTGTATTCTATGATCTTACCTCGATCCAGCACCCAGATATAATGGCCATCTTTATGTCGAATGCGATATTCCTGCAAGTAACTAGAGCTTTTACCATCTAAGTAATCATTGAGAGATTTTACCACTGTCTCCAGATCATCAGGATGCGCTAAATCTTGCCAAATATTGACATGGTTAGGAATTTCGTGGTATGCATAACCCAGCATTTCTTTCCAGGTCTCAGAGTAATAAATTTCTTGTTTTAGCATATGCCAATCCCAGACACCATCACCAGAACCTTCCAGTGCAAATTTCCAACGTGCCTCACTTTCTTCCAGAGCCTTTTGTGCTTTGAGTTGTGATGATATATTACGACCTTCGGGAATGAGTTGAGTTACTTTACCATCTTCATCGAATACAGGTTTCATCGAGAAGTCAATGGTGATTGTTTTTCCCTCCTTGGATGTTGTTGTGACAATAAATCGGTCAACCTCACCGGAGGCAACAATATGGATGCTTTTCTTTAATCTGTTAACAGCTTCCTCGGTCTGAGGCCAGCAAGGGGACGCCCATAGCTTCTTTCCGATCGCATCTTCTTTATTTGCATTTGCAAATTTGAGTAGAGTATTATTGGCTTCTATAATAGTGCCATCCCTCTTTAATAAGCCTACAAACTGAAAGCTTGAGTTGAATATACCCTCAAACTGTCGCTCTTTTTCTAACGCCTCCGTTATGTCCACGTCTGTACCGGTTATTCGTACTGGTATACCATCTTGATCTTTTAGTATATAGCCATTGGATTTGACGATTAAATAATGACCATTCTTATGTCTTAGCTTGAAATCTGTTGTAAACTTATCTTCATCCTTATTAAGAAGGTGCTCTAGAAAGTTGTTATACTCCTCACTTAGTTGATCCTCGCTGATGTCTTTCCAGCTTTTTATATTTTCTTTATCTTCCGCTGATGTATAGCCAAGCATCTCATACCAAGTGTCTGAAAAATAAGGTAACTCTTCCTTTAGGTCCCAGTCCCACCAGCCGGCCTGAGATCCTTTTATAATGAGACGAAGACGCTCATTTACTTTTGCGGCCTCTTCTTCTGCTTGCTTCTGAGCTGAAATATCTGTAAATTGGTATATAAAGTACCTGGGGTTATTAAGACTGTCTCTTACTAAAGAAACACTCAGCTTGACAAATATGAGTTGTCCATTGATATGTATCAGCCGCTTCACTATACTGTAATTATCCAACTCGCCTTCCAGTACTTGATTGAGCAAGTAAGCATCATTTTTTATATCCTTTTCAAAAGTGATTTGATCTATTCTTTGCTTAGCTAGCTCTAATTGAGTATATCCAATGATTCGCGAAAGACTGATGTTAGACCTCACAAAATAACCCTCTAGGCCGATAATGGCCATACCGGTAGAAGCGTACTCGAATGCTAACCTAAAACTCTCACCACTTAATTGGTTTCTAAGCTTTTCTTTGATATTGCTCGTGACATCTTCTATAATACCAAAAAGCTTTACACACTTGCCATCTTCAAACTCTGCTAGCCCTTTAATGTGGACATACTTTTCAGTACCTAAGGCTGTGACGATTTCTAGTGTCTCATCAAATGGCTTTTCCTTAGATACTGCGTCCTCTAATATTGCTTTCAGCTTGTCTCTATACTCTTCTTTATAAAATCCTATCGCTGTCTCCAAAGTAGGACTGAAGTCTGAGTCGACTTCGTGAATTTCCCTTGTTGTCTTCGTCCAAAAAACCTCTCCTGTGGAAGGAATCATTTCCCATCCACCAACATTTAATAATTGTGTTATTTTGTTGGAAAACTCATAGCCTCTGACAGAATGGCCATCCTTGATCTCTGAATATTTATACTTCACTTTGATTTTCTTATTTCAACCAACACACAAAATTCACCTGAAATACGAAATAAAAAAGAGTGTTGAAAAACTCTAATATTATATTTTAGTCCTAAATGTAATCAATTGACCTTACAATAGATATAAAATGTACCACAAAATGCTCAAGCGATAAAAAAATATGTTAAATTTTTATGTAATGGGTCGTGTTTTACAGTTTGGCAAGGTATATGCATACAATATATATTGAGAAGTGCGTTATGTACGCATGGCTCTTTAGCCCATAAGGCCGATTTCAGATTTGGGGGATTTCTGAGGTCGGTCTTATTTTTTTATTCCTGCTGCTGCGGCAATTTTTAACGTTGGCTTTATTCAGTTTCTGCCTTTTCTATCCAGAAATTATTCAAACCCTCTCCCTGCCTGACTTTTATACTTTGCAAATTGAGCAATTCTAGCAATGCCAGAAAGGTAATAATTGCATGTATCCTATTTTCCAGCTTTTCAAACAAGTCTGTGAATGATGCTCTCTTCTTTTTACTCACGTTTTCCATGATATAGACTTGTTGATTTTCGATGGTATAGTTGTATTGTCTGATCCGATGAATCGTCTTTGATTTACGATTTTCATACCGGTTCATAACCCTTTCATATGCCTTCAGCAGTCGATAGAGTGTCAGAGATTCCCATTCTGAGTCGACCATTGCCTTCTGCGAAAGTGATTTAAGCTCAGCCGTAACATTGCCTCTGGCAAACTTCAGCATCCGATCATGCTCCATTTCCTGGAGTTCCTCTATGATGGCTTTGTATTTTCTGTATTCGACCAGCTTTTGCGCCAGCTCCTCCCTGGGGTCCACCTCATTACCAAACTCATCCACTTCTTTTCTCGGCAGTAGCATCTTAGCCTTTATCTTCATTAGTGTGGCCGCCACCAGCATAAACTCACTAGCCAGATCAATATTCAAATCTTCCATCTGACGGATATAGTCCAAAAAATCATTGGTGATCTTCGCCACAGGAATATTATAAATATCCAGCTCATCCCTCTCAATGAAGAATAACAAAAGGTCAAACGGACCCTCAAACACCGGTATCTTAATCTGAAAACTCATATATAACTGCAAATATAAAAAGATTTAAACGGGAAAATTTGTAATCTTCTCAGGCAGGTTGGCTGATCAATGTCCTTTCTCTTTTACTTTCATGGTATTCTGTTTTAGTAGAGTTTTTGGGGCGTGCCCCTTCGGGTCGGGCTATTCGCTTGTATTCACTACATCTCTATGGAGTGTCGCTACAGATGATGTTCGGCTTTTTCCAGTCGCCGACACATCTGTGCTCCACTAACCATAGATATATAGCTCATATCGCTTCTATCCCTCACGCAGAATATAGTATTTAGCTGCAAGTTTCAAGCTGCAAGCTGCTAGTTAGGTGTATGTTT
>SLDF01000365.1 GCA_007125435.1 Saprospiraceae bacterium | reverse complement strand
ATTCAGATATAATGATGCCGAGCCAGAGGCGGCTCGGTTCCTTCATTATTTGCTTGACATTTAGTCAACCAAATTGCTGCGCACCATTCAGTCATCTCATTATCGGCTTGACGTTTAGTCAACCCGATTGCTTTGCACCATTCGGTCATCTCACTATTTGCTTGACATTTTTAATGATGATTAGGAGAAGCTGAGCCAGAGACGGCTCAGTTCCTTCGTTATCAGATTGACAAAGCATTCTTATTATTGGGTTCAAATGAGGATAGAGTCGATGCTGAGCCGGGGGCGGCTCAGTTCCTTCACTATTTGCTTGACATTAAGTCAACCAAATTGCTTCGCACCGTTCAGTCATGCACCGTTCAGCCATGCACCACTCAGTCATGCACCAGTCGGTCACCCTCACGCAATCAAGTTTTATTGTGTTTGGCATAATTATCACATGGTTGGTTTTGACGGAGATACCAATTGGCGATGAGCAACGAAGGACCAGGCTAATAAAGACCGTATTCAGTAAATGAACAATAAAACAATTTTGGCTGGTTCATCATTATATGTTGGATTTACAGGATAAGGCTTACGGTGCATCTTAGTGCTTTTAACAAAATACATTACTATGACTTTATTTGTTTTTGATATCGATGACACTTTGACTAAAAGTGAGGATCATCATCAGACTGCACTGATCACTGCTATGAATGAAATGGGCATTCAACACATCAATACAGATTGGAAGTCTTATGAGCACCTGACAGACAGTTATATATTCCACGTCAATTACTTGCAGCAATTCAAAAGGAAACCTGAACCAACGCACATAGAACAGCTCGACAATAGGATGACTGAAATCATTATGGCCTTAGACCCTGTCAGTGAGGTACAAGGTGCAGGAGTCCTTATCGACAGCATCAGACTATGCGATCATTTTGTTTTGGCTTTTGCCACAGGGTCTTTCTATAAGCCGGCCGTTCTAAAGCTAGAACAAGCTGGTATCTGGCATGATAGACGACTAGTCGCTAACTCTAATATGCTGCATGAGCGGGAGCAAATTGTATCTGATGCAATTCAAAGAGCTAAATCGTATTATAATATTCAGGATTTTGATCGCGTTATTTCGATAGGTGACGGCATCTGGGACTTCAAAACAGCAAGAAATCTCAATTTGCAGTTTATCGGGGTAGGTATGAACTACTATGACGACTTTATGAAAGAGGGTGTTACCCATCATACGATAGATTGGGAAGATGTCAATGTCGATCAGTTAGAAAAATGGTTGATGAATCCCAGCCGATAAAGGTATATCCGACCATTAAGACTGCTCCTTTAGCATAGTGTGTCATGACCTACAATATTATAGCCATAGAAAGAGTTGAAATATTAATAAAAAATTATATATATTTGATCTTGTTAACAAACCGGAGCTTCTGGGAGTATTAAGCTCTTCTATTAATCTGTTTCTTTTATTGATAATAAACAACTATTAGATGTCAGCCATCATTCAGCTAAATAATGATTTTGAAGGGATCAAGAGTCTGTTAGTCTATAAAAAGAGTACAGGCAGGGTCCTTACAGACTTGGCAGAATCTCTCTTAGTTGGCCCTTCTCCTCTTGATAGGGTAGAGCGAGAAACCATAGCTGCTTATGTATCATATCTAAACAATTGTGATTACTGCTTCAAAGCACACTGTGCTATCGTTCAGGATTTCTCCAGTAATGAGATGGATATACCTACCATGTTTGCATCTCCAGATACTTCATCTGCAAGTGAAAAAGTCAAAGTACTTCTTAAAATAGCCAAAGAAATACAAGAAGGAAGTACTGGATTGCCCGAAGAGCTGGTAGATAGGGCCAGAAGGGTTGGTTTATGTGATGAATCGATTCACGATACAGTTCTTATTGCCTCGGCATTTTGTATGTACAATAGATATGTAGATGGTCTCAAGGTAAAACTACCTCAAAAAGAAAGATACAATGTGTTGGCTAAGCACCTAAAAAATGGCTATAAGTAAAATTGAGTGCTCATCGTCTTGAAGTCACATTCTAAGATCCTCCATATATACATCTGGAAATTTTGATGCATTAAACGAGAAAACGTCATCAGATAGTGCTTTGTTTTTTGCTATCTCCTTGATAGAAAGCGTCAATCGACTACCATCTCTATAGAAAAATATCACCTCCGAGATAGCACCTGAAGCAGAAGCCACTTTTAGCCTGGCTTTGAAGTAGTCGGCCATTTTGTCCAGAGGGGTAAATTCTATTTCAGACATACTTTTGCCTCGCTCTGTGTACTTGTTGGTTATGGCAAAGTTATGATCATCCCTTTCATAGATCTTCAATAATTCGATAGGTGAGAATAATGAAAACCCGTCATCTTCCCCGGCATTATTAATTTGTCCTTCTTTATTCACTTTATTAATAAACCATAGCGTCTTGCCATCACTGATAATGACAAAGTCATCTGTCTGTACATGATACTTTTCGCCTTTTTGCTTGAGCTTTCCGTTTTGCGTACGGCTCTCTTCGCCGGGATAAGTCATATCCAGATCAAAGGTGATTTCCATCGTACTCGCTGCATCGAAATCGTGTTTGATCTTCTTCAATAGTTTTACAGCTTCCGGGTCTTTGACATCCTGAGCCAATAGGTTGAAAGAGCCTACACATAATGCAAATAGTAACAGGAGTGAAGATGTCTTAATCATTTTCATGGATTATCATTTTGTAGTACTTAGATGACGCATGAATGTTCTATTTGTTTGATTTGGCAATAAGTTTTTTCTCATGTTGGCATTGGTTGGCAAAGTACCTGTATTTCAAAAGCATTTCTTGAGCAACTATGAATTTTAAAACCCGGATTATGCATTGGAAATTCGTAATGAGGGTTAAAATCGACGAAGGAGATTCACGAATGCTATAAAAAATATAAAAGCAATATGAGTAAATGGTGAAAAAATAAGTGATTTTGTGAATGAGCCATAGTCACTCCTGTTAGGCTACCTCTAATACCCCCTTCAATATCTGGATCGCAACATTTTGCAATGTTGCTGCTTGATAATTTTGATGTAACCCAGCATGTTTATCGGAAATTCGTAATGAGGGTT
>SLDF01000019.1 GCA_007125435.1 Saprospiraceae bacterium | reverse complement strand
GAAGAAAAAAAATACGCGCATAGCCCAAGCTACGTAAGTATTTTTTTTCGAAGATATTGCACAAAAGAGCAAGGCTTGGGATCATAAAGATGGCTGTTTTCAGACTCTAAAAAGCGACCCGACGACGACAGGAGGAGTGTGATGCCCAAAAGAAAAAATACAACTGTCCTGATAAATGCGGATCAATGTCATACAATATAGTCAAACACAGTTTTCTATCTATCAAATAAACAGATAAATCGAAAAAATAATGGAAGTATCAGGCACAAACTTTACTTTTAGAGCATAATCAATATTCTCATGCTAACTATATTCTTAACGCACAAGTGGAAACAATTCTTCAGGTCGACGTACTTTACGCAAGGTATAGCCATTATGCTATTAATGGGGTTTGTTGGCATATATTTTTTGATATTGGCCATTGTATCCGGGTTTCTCATGGGTGAATTTCTGGGAGAAGGTGAGATTCCTGCTCATATAAATATTGGTAGATTTCTACTTGTCTATATGTTTGCAGATGTGACGCTTAGGTTTTTCTTTGACAATCTCAGTGCAGTAGAAGCCCGACACTACATGCTACTAAAGGTCAAAAAATCAAGCCTGATCCACTTCCTATTGTCGACATCAATCATTAATTATTTCACATTGCTGTCTCTGGCTGTCATTTTACCTTTTTTCAAGCTTCATGTCTTAGATGTGGTATCGCCTATTCATGCCGTTTCATGGCTCTGCGCTATGGTATCGGTGATACTGCTGAATCATTTTTCGGCTATTTATCTTAAGCGTATATCGGCTGTGAGTTATAAGTCTATTGCTACCATTATGTCAGTTGCGCTAGTTGTAGGGCTATTGACATATTTAGAATGGCTTTCGATCTATGATGTATCGTTTGCTGTCTTCAAGGTGTTTTTTAGCCAGCCATTAACAGGTCTGCTTCTACTTATACCGCTGGCACTGATTTACCGTGTCAATTACCGTCTACTGCGCTCCAATATTTATATTGATAAATGGCTGGTACAGTCCGGAAGGTCGCTGGCCTCAGATAGGTTTAACTTTATATCAGAGAAGGGGCTTGCCGGCACATTGATAGCTCAAGAGCTCAAGCTTATCACTCGTAACAAGCGCACCAAAAATATATTGTGGGTAACACTGGTCTTTGCTTTCTATGGTCTATTATTCTATCCTGGAAAGGATGTTCTAGGCAATAATCCAATCATGATTACTTTTGTTGGAATCTTCATAACGGGGGCATTTATGATCAACTATGGCCAGTTTTTGACCGCCTGGGAGAGTGGCAGTTTCGATGGTATCCTGACTCGTCAACTTTCGGTCAGAGCCTATTATAGAGCCAAGTGGATCATGCTTTCTGTGTCCTGTGTGATCTTATTTCTGATCACACTCCCATATGCTTATTTCGGATGGAAAATCCTATTGATTCACTTTGCCTGTTTGATCTTCAACATTGGGTTTAATTCTTTCATCTTGCTGTATGCGTCCATTTATAACAATAAGCGAATCGATCTTAGCAAAAGCAGTATGATGAATTATCAGGGTACCGGCGCTACTCAGTTCCTTATCACCATACCGCTACTACTCATACCCATATTCATCATAGGTGTATTGAATGCTCTAAATTTAGAAATGGCAGGCATCGCGAGTTTAGCAGGTGTCGGCCTCCTAAGCCTAGCGGCGTATCCCTTATGGATGAAAGAAATAGAAAGGAATTTCAAAGAAAAGAAATACAAAAAAGCGGCGGGATTCCGTCAAAAAGCATAAGAACATATGGAAAATATCATCACAATAAACAAGCTGACAAAAGTATATGGAGAATCTATGGTTCTGGATATACCGGAATTAAATTTTAGGACGGGCGAGTCTGTAGGCGTAGTGGGCAACAATGGTGCCGGTAAGACGACGCTTTTTAGACTTATATTGGATCTGATCGAGCCTTCAGGGGGCTCGGTGAAGAGTAAAGGCATAGATGTCAGAGAAACCGAAGAATGGAAAAACTATACCGGGTCGTTTCTTGATGAAAGCTTTCTCATAGACTATCTGAGTCCCGACGAATACTTTGATTTTATAGCCCGGCTATCTCAACTCTCAAGAGAAGAAGTCAGTGACTTTCTATTACAAATGGAGTCTATTTTCAAGGGTGAAGTTATAGGTCACAAAAAGTTGATCAGGGACCTATCAAAAGGCAATCAAAAGAAAGTCGGTACTGCGGCAGCCTTAATGACTAAGCCCGAAATATTGGTTTTGGACGAACCATTTGCCAATCTTGACCCTTCGACGCAATTTCAGTTGAGAGATCTTCTCAAAAGATTGGATAATGACACCGATACTACCATGATCATTTCGAGCCACGATCTGGTTCATGTAGCTGAGTTTTGTCAGAGAATCATCATTCTTGATAAAGGCAAAGTTGTCAAGGATATCATGTCTGGCGAGAATACACTCAACGAATTGAAAGACTTCTTCATTCGAGAGATCAGAGAAGAACTTAATATAGAGGAAAATGATTCGTAAATCCTCAATGCACCGAAGCTTATCATCATAATGGCAGGAGCCGGGACCGGATTTCAGACACTTTCTCCAACGTTTTATGAAGTATAAACGTGGTAGTGGTAGATGGTAGGGACAAATGACCAAAGATTTTCAAAATCCCATCTATGTACAAACACCTTTACCTCTTTGTGCTCCTCTCATTTTGCCTTTTAAAGGCGTATAATACTTATGCCTGTGACCCCCCAGAACTCGACGGTTCTTTCACTATTTGCGCAGATGCAGACGCTCAAGTAGATGCAGGAGATGGATATATCTCTTACGCATGGTCAAATGGTGGGACAGGTCAGATAGAAGATTTTTCTGCACCGGGTAATTACAGTGTGACTGTAACAGATAGCGATGGTTGCACAGCGGAAGCCTCTTTTGAGATAGAGCAATTTACGGTAACGATAGAGTTGGTTTCTACCCCTGAGGGTTGTGGTGGTGGAGTCGTATCCTATATTGTCACAGCTGAAGGATTACCTGAATTTCCATGGTTTTTCCGGGTAGAGAGGGTTGCAGAAGATGGCACGTCAATCATAAACTTGTATCAAAG
>SLDF01000267.1 GCA_007125435.1 Saprospiraceae bacterium | reverse complement strand
TGAATACCATGTCGTCGGCAGTGGTGTGATCGTAGGTAATGTGAGAAACCCAGCTCTGTCTCAATGGCCCCAGACCCATGGACAGTTCTACAACATCTCCTTTGTGGCAACCATCAAAGCGAAGTACGTCTAGATGCATAATGGGTGGTTTTAAGGCTCGAAAAAGATCCTCGTCGAAGCCTTCTGCAACGCGCTGAAAAGGTGCATCCACTCCTGTTTCAAAATATATTTTCATAATAGTGGCTTAATAAAATCATGAGGTCTGACCAGCTTTTTTCTTTTGCATCTGGTCTATCTCAACCAAACCATCCCGAAGACGGATAATTCGGTGGGCATATTCAGCAATATCGGGCTCGTGAGTGACTAGAATGACTGTATTACCATTAGCTTGTATGCTATCGAAAATATCCATGATTTCGACCGAAGTCTTAGTATCAAGGTTACCGGTAGGCTCATCCGCCAGGATTATAGCCGGATTATTGACAAGTGCTCTGGCAATAGCTACTCTTTGACGCTGACCACCGGATAGTTCATTAGGTTTATGGCGAACTCGATCTCCTAGACCGACCTGGTCTAAGACATCCTGAGCACGCTTTTGTCTTTCTCGTTTACTGATACCACTATACACCAGGGGTAATGCTACATTTTCAAGTGAGGAGAGCCGAGGCAGTAGGTTAAATGTCTGAAAAACAAATCCAATTTCACGGTTTCGTATATGCGCCAATTCATCATCGTCCATACTGCTGACATCAGTGCCATTGAGCCAGTAACTGCCACCTGTCGGTGTATCCAGGCATCCTAGCAGATTCATGAGCGTGGATTTACCGGATCCGGAAGGGCCCATTAGAGCCACGTATTCATTGCGATCAATAGATATGGATATCTCCTTCAGGGCGGCAACTTGCTGTGTGCCCATTGTGTATATCTTGGAAAGGTTCTCAGTTTTTATGACTTGTTCTGGCATTTATTCAGCTATTATATTAAAATATGATATATTTGATTTTTCAAAGTGTATCCATGTACCATCGTCGTCTAGATGGGTAATATGCGATACAGATGCAATATAGTAATAATGGCTACAAACCGCCATTAATTTTAGATATGACGAGGCTGTTATTCGTCAAAGAACAAATAGACAAAGACAACTAACTATGGCAAATGATATAAAATATGTAGCCATCGCCGGTAATATCGGTGCTGGCAAGACAACATTATGTACATTGTTATCTAAGCATTTTAATTGGTCTGTTCATTATGAAGATGCTGATAGTAATCCTTATCTCATTGATTTTTATAATGACATGAGGCGCTGGGCATTCAATCTTCAAATCTACTTCTTGAATAGTCGGTTTAAGCAAATCACAAATATCCTCCAGGGCGATGAGACAGTCGTACAAGATCGAACCATCTATGAAGATGCTCACATATTCGCTCCCAATCTTCATGAAATGGGACTTATAGTAGAGAGAGATTTTGAGACATACCTTGACCTTTTTCATAATATGTCAGCGATGATTCAGCCTCCTGACCTACTGATATATCTCAAGGCAAGTATCCCGACCTTGGTCAAGCATATACATGACAGGGGTAGAGATTATGAAGGGAATATGAGCCTGGACTATCTGAAGAAGCTCAATAAAAGGTACGATGAATGGATCGAATCCTATGACAAGGGTAAGCTGCTCATCATCAATGCTGACGAGATGGACTTCATCAAGAATCCCTCAGATTTTGGTGAGGTGCTAGAAAAAGTTAATGCACAATTACACGGCTTATTTTAGTCTACCTCTGCTACTGCTTGATAAGCTTAGAAATACCACCTTTGCCGTCGTGATAAATCGATCTCACATAGTAAATACCAGGCTTAAGTCTGCTGATATCAATTCGCCCTGATATGTCCTCACGGTAGAGAATCGTTCTGCCGAAATGGTCTACAATCTCAACACTCGTCAAGCCATCCGGCGGTGCCAGGTCAAACCAGTCTGAAGCGGGATTAGGGTAGATCGTAGGACTGGCAAAATCGACAATCTCTTGTGTACTGGTGCTGATATCCCTGTAATCTAAAAAGAAGACTATGGTATTCGTAATTGCAGGTGTAACACATTGACCGTGGTCAAAGTCCGAATTGAGATTGCGACTCTCTACATCTTCGGCTCCATTGGCATTCATGACAGAGTCTGCTAAGGTACTATTGCGAAATGGCACTTGATCATCCCCCTCGCAGTAAAAAATTCTTGTCGGTGCTTTTGGCGTCCAATCATAGACATCATTATCGCGTAAGACTTGACGCAAAGGATGTTCAGGGTCGGCAATAATGTCGTTTACAAAATCCTCTCGCATCAGATTGCGTACAACAGTATTACCCGTATTTTGCTCTAGTAATTGTAAAAGCGTTGTATTAAGCTGAAACAAATCAATCTCTTCTGCCTCGAAAGCCCTCAAAGCAGGTATGTAAGGGTCATCAAACACCTCTTCTATCACATCTTCAAATAGATTATAAACAGCATTATAGCTCCGAATAGTATGCGGCAGGTAAGCGGCAAAATTATAAGGCTCATCACCAACCATTAGATCAAACATGACGCCGGATATACTGTATGGACCGGATAAGTGAGCAGCTGCAGTCACCGTAAATTCATGAGAAAGATTCGTCTCGATGTCTCTATGCACAGCCATGGCTGCATGTCCACCCTGTGAATATCCTGTAATGAATAGTTGGTCATTGAGCAGGATTTCGTTCAGCTCTGCAAACGCTTGCAATGCATAAAGCATATCAATCGCCGCAGATGACTGGGTCTCAGCGTGGACATAAGGATGAATGCCTTTAGATACACCTATACCCAAAAAATCAGGCGCTAAAGTCACAAAACCCATACCTGCCATAGCCTCTGCAAGCTGATAACCACCAGCAAGTAAAGAAGGTGCATCATTTCGGTCGGCTACTGTGCCATGTTGATATATAAGCTGAGGTAGCAATTCGTCTTCTCCCCTGACCGGCACAGCAATAAGACCTGACGCTGTATCTAAGACACCGGTAATATCGGGTGTAGTATATGTAATAGCATAAAGCCTGACACCATTTTCCATGAAAAAACCATAGTTGGTAGTCATATATGTCCTGCTACGTTCTACGAGGAATTCATAGGACAATAGCTCCTGAGCACTAGTGCTCCAAGAAATCATTAATGTAAAATAAAGAATTATTACTTGTATAAATCTATTCATAATTAACACATTTTATAATGATGCATAAGCCATTTCTGCGCCTTGATGCAGAGCCAATATACTACCACCTGCTATCACTAAGAATATTGTAAATATAGACAAAATAAGTAGACCATAACATTCTTAGGGCTCAATAGCTTCAATTAGGCTTTACAATGCATCTGTATTAATCAGACTTAAATACAATTTACCCTTAAGAGGCATATACTCATAGACTAAGACTTGTCTCCCATTTGCCGGCTTTATACCTGAAAATACATCGTCAGACTCATCGTAATATCTCACCCTTGTAACGGCGACTTCATCCGGGTCTTCAGCATCGTATTGCGCAAGGATATTGGTCATTAACTCTCCAACGGAGAACCACCTTGGCTTACTCTTAGTCAAAGGGATTTCATATATGTTTGTCGGTTGAAGTGCATTGACAACAATACCATACTTTATAGAGGCTTCATATTGCATAAAACTCATCAACAGAGTTTGGTCACCCACATAGCTAGCATGTCTGAAAGATAGCCCTCCAAACTTTTTCAATGCCCTAAAGCGGTCAATTTGAGAGGTTCTCTGATCATATATGTATTCGAAGGTATTTTGATTGGACGTAAACTCGTCAGGCTTTTCATTTTTTAGAAGCATGTGCGGCCTTGCTATTCTATTAACAGCTTTGATCTCAGCATCTGGTGTCACTTCAAATGTGATAAAATCCAAGATCAGATTTCTGTGATAGACAGTTTTGTCACTTGATCCTGGTTCCGTCTCGGTAAACTCTCCACGATAGCGAAACAACTCTCCAATCAAGGTATAGCTACCATCTGTTTTTCGCTCCATTTGATGCATCCATAAAGTTGGGTTGACTCTCAAAAACCAGGAATTGACAGCGGTCTGCATGATTGGCCTTAATGATTTCCAGTCCGATAGCACAGTACTCTCTACAATACCAGTAGGAGACAACGTTGTAAAAAACATTCCTCTGGCATTCTTTCCCCTTATGGCCGCACCATTATAATAAATGCCACTTGCTGCGAAGACACCGTCATCAGACAAATGGATCGCAGAAGGAAAGAAAACCTCATTTTCCGTAGACATTTGATGCTCATATACCACATTCCCGTCTGAAGCAGCCAGGCATATTGCTGAAGTACTCAAGGTATTACCACTTCGCTCATGACCCTGTATGAATACCATAGATTGCTTGTTACCAAACGCCTCATACACATGCAATGTACCCTTATCTACCCATTGTTCATGGCTCCATTTAGGCGTAAGTGATCCATCGACATATTCATACTTTACACCTGAATTTTTTCTTTCTTTAACCAGCTCGGTTATAACAAATCCTCCCTTTGGGTGCACCCATACCTGTGGATAAAATCGTTCACCTTGATTGAGAAAAGGAACCTTACTGCGCACATCACGGGCGACTTCACTGCCTTTGCTATCTATAGAGACATAGGTAATTTCGCGTTTAAATGATGCTTCCACAAAACAAACTAAAATATGTGCGCCATCGTAAGCTACATCATTAAAAAATGCATTTGAAGGTACGCTTATTATCGTCTTGAATAAGGGCTGAAGTGTAGCATCTACGACATCAATAGTCCACTCGCCTGAGCCGGACCTGTATACAGCATAATATCCTCTAGTGACTCGATCCGGTCCAGTCAAATCATGAACACCCTGAAATCGTAGTGGAGAGATTGACAACTCTACTTCTTGTGCATTGGAAAGCAAGGAACTGATTAGCAGGACGCTCAGCAACAATATGTGTTTCATATAAATTGAATTAAATGTATAGTGTTATAATGTTAAGAGAGAAATTGCAATTTGAATTATTGAAAAAACTTGCTATAATTCATTATTCTGCTCAGTGTTGTAGTGAAAAGAAAAAAGAGAGTCGAATGACTCTCTTTTCTGTGATTGCGGCAGGATTCGAACCTGCGACCGTCTGCTTAGAAGGCAGATGCTCTATCCAGCTGAGCTACGCAACCTTTTATAAAGTTTTGTATTGTGCGGATGATATGATCAACAATTATTCAGCTGATTTTGTCAAACGCGGGGCAAAAATAGTACATTTATTTTTTATTACAACAACAATCTCTGAAAAAATAAAATATTGATAACATGTCAGACCAAAAAGTGAAGATCGAGCAGAGTTGGTATGAGCGTTTAGAACCAGAATTCGACAAACCTTATTTCACAGAGATAAAGGCGTATCTAACAATTGAGAAAGCTGCAGGCAAGACCATTTACCCTCCGGGTTCATTGATATTCAATGCGTTTGAAAAGACGCCATTTGAGCAAGTGAAAGTCGTCATTTTGGGCCAGGATCCCTATCATCGCCGTGGTCAGGCTATGGGACTGTCCTTTTCTGTGCCTCGAACTGTTCGAACTCCCCCTTCATTGGTTAATATCTACAAAGAGATTCATCGAGAGTTTGGCGGTGACATGCCTAGACATGGCGACTTGACCAGCTGGGCAGAGCAGGGCGTTTTTCTACTCAATGCCATGCTGACAGTAGAAGAAGGGAAGGCCGGTGCACATCAAAAGATCGGCTGGCAGCATTTTACGGACGCTGTGATTCGCACCATCTCAGATCACCGCTCAGGCGTCGTATTTATGCTCTGGGGCAACTTTGCAAAGGCTAAGCGCACCCTGATCGATGCGGATAAGCACCTTATTTTAGAGGCCGCTCACCCCTCTCCTCTCGCCGGCAACAGATTCAACGGATGTCGTCATTTCTCTCAGGCCAATACTTATCTAAATTCAAAAGGCAGGACACCCATTAATTGGCTAATTTTTTGATGTTTTTTTGGCGTGCCCCTTCAGCCGGGCTCATACGCTTGTATTAACAGGGCTGCCATAGGGTGTCACAGTAGATGTGAGCGGCCTATTTCGCAGCCATTCGGAGTCGTAATACACGCCTGCTGCCATCGACAGGTGGCGGGCAGGGATTTTCCAATGCATAAAACGGGTACAATCACTCAAGAAGTTTCTGGTTGCAGTTAGTTAGTTACTGATTGCGTGTTCCTTTATGCCAATTGACTTTCGACTTTTTACTTTTGAGATTAGCTTATAATCAACTTCTTACGTCCATTCCCTATAGCTATCAGGTGCTTCATAAAAACACAATTAATCTATCCATCATAGTTGAAACTAATAATTACTAGTCGTAACTATTGAATAATACAATTGTAAATTGCTTACCTTAGCATTTAGAATTAAAAATGAAAACAAATGAACAAATGGGCCGCCGTTGCTGCTGTATTTGGAATGCTTGGGGTTGTTATTGGAGCGTTTGGTGCTCATGGTATTAAACCTCAAATTACACAGGCATCCTATGAGCAATATCAAACAGGCGTATTATACCACTTCTTGCATGCTATCATTCTTTTTGTTGTTGCTATAAATCTGCAAGGACAGTCTCGCCTTATTACAATAGTAAAGTGGTCGTTGACTCTAGGTATCCTTTGCTTTTCAGGTTCACTCTATTTGATCGCAACAAAAGAATTGACAGGTCTGAGCACTTCGATCTTAGGCCCTATTACGCCAGTTGGTGGATTATTTTTCATTTTAGCCTGGGTTTTACTTGCTTATTACTTTTTCAAACCTAAAATAAATTAACGCATACATTATGATTAAAAGAATAGCCATTTTTACATTTTTGATTATGTCAGCATTGTCGTCAGATGCCCAAAGGTATTATGACAGTGCAGTTGGAATCAGAGGAGGCATCTATACTAATTTGAATCTGACTTACAAGCAATTCATATCCGATCAAGATGCATTTGAAATTATTGGCGGCATTCGACCTAGAGTTGGTTTTATATACGCTGAGGCTGCTGCACTTTACCAGCGCCACTTCCCTTTAGAGATAGAAAACTTCAAAGGGCTCAGTGTTTACCTTGGAGGAGGTGCTTACAGCGGTGTCTCGAATTTTAATACTTTTAATCTTGGATTCATGGTAGGTGGTGGACTCGACTATAAGTTTGAAGATTACCCTATCAATTTGAGCTTTGATTTATTTCCGGCATTAAATATTCTCACAAGATTTACACCGCGCATCAGGCATGGAGGTTTAGCCATCAGGTATGTGCTTAATTGAAATCTATAGAACAAAAAACTACTTAATCTTGATAGGTTTGACAACTATTTGTTAAATTGCGACTTCATTAACAACTTAAATAGATACTTATGAGATTAACAGTACTACTTTGCCTACTATGTATGGGAACCATTGCCTTTGCCAACAATGGTGAGTTCTCATATGATTCAGAGAAAGTGAACAGTTCGCTTTCCGCACTGAATGATTTGGAAGCGATGCATCACGCTACACCAAATGCAACCTTTGATGACCTAATACAAGATGCCCGCTTTGAAGGTATATCTATTGATAAAGCAACTGTCTATGGACATGCTAACTCAGGTGATTTACCTGTACTTCCAGCTTTTTGGTGGGGATGTATCTTAGGAGCAATAGGTATACTTATAGTCTACTTAATAACAGAAGATTCTAATCAGACAAAAGCCGCACTATGGGGCTGCTTAGTCGCGGGTGGTGTTTATGTATTGTTCTGGCTATTTTGGGTGGTGATTTTTGGTTGTGCTTTTTGGTTCTTAGGCGGTTAACTCAACCTCTCATCATAAAGCATAGTTAATTATTAAATGTTTAACCTCAAGCTTTGACGTTAAGTATTTATAATAGTTATACATAGTAAAAGATTAGAAATGCCTCATTTAAAATGAGGCATTTCTTTATGAATATCGGAAACAGTTTGTCCAAAATTGGCAATTACCCACATCTTTGAAAAGAACAACTCTATATTAAACATCTAAACCCTTTACTGATGAAAACCTTAGTGACCTTAGTATTCTCTCTCATATTACATCTAAGTCTTTTTAGTAACAATTCATTTGATTACGACAGAGATGAAGTTCAACGCAGAATTCACCATTTGACAACATTAGAGAATGTGTACAAGTCAAATGCGCTGTATTCATTTGATGACATTCTACTACTTTCAGGTCTTGAATACTCAAAGGTGGAGATGTACACCATCAACAATCTTCAAAGATCGGATAACGGAAGTATCGCCCTAGGGATCATTATAGGTGCCGGTGGCTGCTTAGTTTTATATTTGGGATGTTTGTTGATTGGTTATTCGCAGTTTTTCTTTTTGTAGATCTCTTGTTTTAATATGATGATTCGTTATTTATTCATTGCTATTCTATTCTCTGTCTGGTCTGCGCCTCTCCAAGCTCAGTATTACTTTAGAATGAAAGCTGATATTTCTATAAAGGAAGTCAGCTATGACGGTATCAACAGGATAGTACTCGGAAAAGTATATTATGATATTCACCACAAAAAAATAGTATACGATATAACCTTTCCAGAAAAAGAAAGATGGGTATTAAGTGACACCAGCTATTATTTGTTTAAAGACGATATTTTAGTTGAGAGAAATTTATCTGTTATCTTCCCTGAATTTTCTATATTCCACTTAGCTCTGGAAGGCCATTTAGAAGATTATGGTCTACAAGACCATCCGGTCATAAAGGTTAAAGACATTGAAAAGACCGAAGATGGCATCATACGCACACTTAGGCCTACAGCTGAATATACGGATAATATAGGCCCGATAAAATTATTAACAAAAGACAGGCAGTTAAAAGCTACTTTATTTTATAACGTTAGCGAGAGATTGATGAGCAGGCAGTTCTTTGAAGATTACACCGTTATAAAAGGCGTTCAAATTCCACAAAAAATAGTTCAATTTTTATATCCTAACCCGGAGTTTCATGACACTGAAATAGATGAAGACCAGTACTCTCTAATTCAGACTACCCTAAGTAATATACAAATTAATCGCACTGATGAAGAGTTTTTATATAATTACCCTATACCTGATTAGCACATGGGGTCTGTTTGGGCAGCATGAAGGCCTTTTGGATTTACCTCAAGTCGATCAACGTAAATATGTACAATCAGAGAGACAGTTCCAAAAGATAAAGACACCTCTTAAAACATCCAAAAATGAAATACAATTGACACTTAACATATTGTTTAATGGCTATAAGTCCTACTTGTCATCGCAAGATTTAAACAGCTGTACCTTTTATCCATCTTGTTCTGAATATGGGTTGCAAGCCATCCAAAAAAGAGGTTTAGTCATGGGTATGGCGAAAACCTTTGATCGGCTGTCAAGGTGCCACGGTTTCAGTCCGGAATTGTATGATATAGACATGAAAAATAAAAGGCAGATTGATCTTCCATAGAAAAAGCGCATATGAGCATTAACTCTCAGTATCTATTCATTATATATATATTGTTAACCACCGTCTGTTCTAAGAGTATCGGACAAGAAGATTTATATGATATAGATCATACGAAAGCATTTGCTGACTTTCTATATCAAACAAAACAGTATGACCTTGCTGCTAGAGAATATGAGCGACTCCAGATTCTCAGCCCTCAAAAAGATACGCCCTTACGATTATTCAAGTCCTATCGTTTAGCTGAACTTTATGACATAGGGCTAAAAAGAATGGATGACCTATACGACAATATTGATAGTGTATCCTTTCACGTCTATCTTGAACGGTCACGGATGCAATTGAGAGATAATAGATTCGATCATATCTATATCGAACTTCCATCTTTAGTTAATTTAACCGTTGCTGATAAAAGAATTATTTCAGGTATAGCTGATGTACATCAATTCAATAAAAGTCGAACACATCTTAAAGTAAAAGAAGGTCATAGTTCTGAATATACCAAAGCTTCATTTCAAAATATAGAACCTATTTTAGATGACTATTACACTGAAAAGTGGAAAAAGCCCTGGGTGGCCGGTAGCTTATCAGCCATAGTACCCGGAACCGGGAGACTATATGCCGGAGACTGGAAGAATGCCATTGTATCACTAGTTTTTGTAGGTTTGAATGGGTATCAATCCTATAGAGGTTTTAGCAGAAACGGCATCACAAGCCCTTCCGGCTGGATATTTGGAGCTATAGGCTTTGGGTTTTATATCGGAAATATCTATGGCTCTGCATGGACCGCTAAAAGAAAAAATGAACAGAAAAAAGAAGAATATCAAAAACGTATTGATAGCATTTATTTTGCTCCTTAGTGGATGTCTACATCTACAAGGACAAAACTTAGAAGAAGTAAATCAACTCGCTGAAAGTCACTACAACGCAGGGCACAAGGATGCGGCACTAGACTTTTATATGAGAGTCATATACTTTGATGATGATGAAGTATATACTAAGAAAGCACTTTTAAACACTGCTAATATTTATTTTGTCAAAGAGCAATACGATAGAGCAGCATTATTCTATGGGAGGAGCGCTTTGTATTACCAGGGTGATATGCAGACGCAAATTTACCAGCAAAAAATATCCTCATACTTACTGGATCATAAATATATGGAGGCATACGAAGAAATCCTTCATATTGACACCAGTACATTAACCAATGAGTACATTAAAAAAAACTATTTCCTACAATTAGCAACAATACATTATGGTCTAAAAAGTTACGATGAGGCTAAAGAAAACTTCAACATGTTAGTCCCTGATTCATCTTACCACTTAGAATTGAATAAGATCATCAAAAGGGTTAAAAAAGTAGAGCGTAAAAGCAGTGCTCTGGCTTTTTATATGAGTGCAGTTTTCCCGGGTAGTGGTCAAATGTATGCTCAAGATTATGCTGATGGCTTAAACTCTTTCCTGCTTACCACCGGCCTTTTCGCAGTCGGTGTTTATACGGGTATAAATATTTCCTGGATAGATGCGGCATTGATTGTGGCGCCATGGTGGTCCAGATATCATCTGGGAGGCATGTATAATACGGCTGAAAGTGTTAGAAAATACAAGGTCAATAAAAGATCTGAGTATTACAAAATGATTTTGGATATGATCGATTAATCACTTCTGAAAATGAGATGCACTTCAACCCGAATTATGCATTAGAAAATCCCTGCCCGCCACCTGTCGATGGCAGCAGGCGGGTATTACGGCTTCAAATGGCTTCAAAATAAGTCGCTTTGCTCGATTTTGTTCAATCACCAGGCTACATCTAATATCTCCTGAAATCATCTGGAGCTTAGAGAATTTTGATTTAGACGACTTGTGAAGAAGGAGGATAGCCCCAAGCTACGTGACTGATGAACAAGGAAGTCAAACCCATCATATTCATCAGAAATCCTATTACGGCTTTATATGGCTTTAAAACTGATGATTTTATTCAATCGTCGTAGGAGTGACTATGACTCATTCACAAAATCATCAGTTTTTTTGCCCTTTAAACCCTCATTACGAATTTCCGATAAACATGCTGGGTTACATCAAAATTATCAAGCAGCAACATTGCAAAATGTTGCGATCCAGATATTGAAGGGGGTATTAGAGGTAGCCTAACAGGGTTGACTATGGCTCATTCAC
>SLDF01000346.1 GCA_007125435.1 Saprospiraceae bacterium | reverse complement strand
ACAATTTTTCCTAACCCTACGGATGGTCAGGTTCACATACAAATGGAATGGTCGGGTCAGGAGCAATACCGACTAGTAGATAAGAGCGGTCGAACTATAGATGCCGGCATAGTAGAAAATGCATATATTGATGTCTCATCAATTGTCCCCGGCAGCTATATACTTAATATCGTCGACGGAGACAATAAAGTCAGGGCAACGAGTCACTTGATCAAGAATTAATCATCATAAAGCCCCGGCTAGAAACATACGTCTTATTCTTGGCTGCCACTATTAGTTGCTAAAGCAAAACCTTAGCCTCGAGACTGATAAAGGGGTGCACTTCAAAATGTCGTTTTTACTGGACATGCATCAGCGATGTGTAAGGGTGGCGTAGCGAATGCGAAGCCAGACTCGATGGAGCTTAAAGTGGAATCGAGGCCGAACGAATAGTGAGCCCTGGAACGTAGCGACCCGACGACGACAGGAGGAGGGTGATGCCCAAAGCGACAAAATAAAACGCACCGTGATAAAAAGGGAAGTCTAAATCATAATTAAATACCTTTGCACTCTAGCCGCTGAATGCCTTATTGAAGGATAGCCACAAATAATATTTTGACACGTATGCGCTTAATGGCTTGTATGAGCGTTTTGTCTATGTCATAATAAACACTATCGCAATGGATTATTTTTCTGCTTTTGCACTTGCTTTTATCGCAGGCTGTATCATAACCTATCTACTGGCAAGGGTGCAGTTCAACTCAACACTAAAAAGATATCAGGATAAAGTCAGTCATGAATACGTCCCAAAAGTCATCTACGATGACTTGAAATCTAGTGTCGAAAATAAAGACCTAAAAATTGAGACAATGAGCAAGTCGCTTTCTGCAGCTGAAACAGATTTGAAAAACATGGAGGAAAAGACGAAGGTATTTGCAAAAGAGCTTGAAGAACAGCGAACGGTATTCAGAACAGAATTTAAAAACCTCGCCAATGATCTTCTCGAACAAAAGAGCAAGAAGTTTGCAGACTACAATGAAAAACAAATCAGCGACATCCTCAACCCACTTAAAGAAAAAATTCAACAGTTTGAAAAGCGAGTAGAAGACACCCACAAAGTGGAAATAAGAGAAAGGGCAACGCTCAAGTCCGAACTTGAAAACATCATCAAGCTCAATCAACAAGTCAGCGAACAAGCGAATAGACTTAGCAATGCACTTACAGGCGATAAAAAGCTACAAGGCAACTGGGGAGAAGTGCAGCTGGATATGATCCTGCAAAGAGCCGGTCTGCAAAAAGGTGTGCATTATGATCGCGAAGTCGTAGCAAAGGATCAGACAGGACAGACATTCAGGCCGGACTACATCATCTATTTACCGGAAGACAAGCACCTCATTATAGACAGCAAAGTGTCTCTTGTAGATTATGAAAAGTACCACAATGCAGAAGATGATAAAGAAAGAGACCTCTACCTTAAATCACACTGCAGCCATGTGATGAATCACATCAAGTCGCTAAGTCAAAAAAACTATCAACACCTGACCTCCTTGCAATCACCGGACTATGTCCTACTCTTTGTGCCTATAGAGCCGGCACTGACTAATGCACTGAAATTCAACCCTTCCTTATTTGACTACGCCCTCGAAAGGAATATTGTCCTGGTCAGTGTGACCACGCTATTGGCAACCATGCGGACTGTATCCTTCATATGGAAACAAGAAAACCAGCGTAAGAATGTTCTGGACATTGCCAGAGAAAGCGGGGCACTATATGATAAGTTTGTCGGTTTTCTGGAAGACCTGGATGCACTGGAGCGCAGTATCCATAAAGTCAAAAAGGATTACGATACTGCACTCAATAAACTGCATACATCTCCTAAGCGTGGACAAACCATTATTGGCCGTATAGAAAGAATCAAACAGCTGGGCGCAGATGCCACTAAAAGTATCCCGGCTAAGTTTTTAGATGAATCTGAATAGTCCATGTGAAATAGGAACTACCTTTGTGCGTTTGGTATATGATAATTTTCATCACATGGCCATCAAAAAAGTTCGATCCTACATTAAATACATCGCAGTTGCGGTCTATTTAACTTTTGGTACCTCATGTAGTCAGGACGTACCTGACGCTGTCTTTGAGATGCCATTTGAAAATTTACGCTTTACCATTCCTGCCGGTATCAGCCAGTTTGATGCTCACTTCTTTATCATTAGGGATATTAGACTCAACATGGACTTTTTTCTGGATCAGGGTGGCGTGTCGGATCCCAGTCGGGTGCGAATAATACCTGCAACTGCCCGACTGACACAGTTTCAAAGTGCTGTTGATCTCGAGTTTATAGAGAGAATCTCTGTCCAGATGTTTACACCTACGAACTCAAACCTTAATCTTGAGATATTCTTTAGAGACCCCATACCTTTCAGAAATGGACCAGGACTCAATTTGGTTCCTAATATTATTGAGCTCCAGGACTATACAGAAGACGATGAAATCAACCTGAGAATTCGTATGCAACTGCGCTATCCTCCACCGGAATTTGTAGAAGTCAACCTGGACTTCGTACTCAGGGGAGAAGAAATAGACTGATAAAAACAGGTATAGAGTCGATACGATTATGTCTTTATGCTAGCTTCACGTCAAAATTAGAATACTTACCACCGACGTAAGTTTATCTTTGTTTTTAGAATTTTAATATATAAACCCTATATGTACCAACAATTAGGTATAATTATTAGAGAGTTAACTTTTTTTCATTTTTTTATGCATAAATTTTTTTTATATACATAATTCGTATATATTTGTAGTGGCGAGTAGTCATACTGCCAAAGGAATGGCGGATGTATGTCCGGCATCTCAAAAACAGTATTCAGCTATTAGCCAAAACTTACCTTACCGGGGAGCATTTCTGCAAAGAGCTGCTCCCTTTTTTTATTTTTGCAATTCGCTCTCAAGATAAAGCCCTAAAAACTGTGAACTGGCTACTTAATATATTCAAAAAGAAAGAGAAGATAGACCCGACCATGAAGTATTTAATTGTTGGTCTTGGCAATCCGGGACCTGAGTATTTTGACACCAGGCATAATGTTGGCTTCAGAGTACTAGACCATCTGGCCGATCAGTTTAGTGTTGAGTTTAGTGTCAAGTCGCAAGGCTTGGTGACTGAGCTCAAGCACAAAGGCAGGCAAATTCACCTACTGAAGCCATCGACATTCATGAATCTTAGTGGCAAGGCTGTAACTTACTGGATGTCTAAGCTCAAAGTTTCTCAAGACAATGTGCTGGTCGTCGTTGATGACCTCGCATTGCCTTTTCAAAAACAAAGGCTAAGAGGTAAAGGAGACAATGGTGGCCACAATGGACTCAAAGACATCGAAGCAAAGCTCGGCAACAACAAGTTTTCGCGCCTTCGCATAGGTATTGGAGATGATTTTAATAAAGGTAGACAGGTAGATTACGTACTAGGGACATGGACCGAAGAAGAGCGACAACACCTGCCCGATATATTGGACGTCGCCGCCAAGACTGTTTTATCATATTGCACCATTGGCCTGCAGTTTACCATGAATACATTCAACAAAAAATAGACGGTCACGACACTGTTGTTGACGTTTTAGACTTACTGCCTTCTATTTTTTGGAGCCAGTTGGTCACTTCTGATTGCATGAGGCTATTATCAAATGGCCTTTGCGGAAAGCCCGGAAAGTTAAATGCCTCTACGATGTCTCTCTCCAGCACGAGTTTATCCTGAGTCACCATGTGAAAGATCCCGTTTTTATTAAAGTGCTCGGCCAGGTCTTCTTGTTCCTTCTGTCCGGGTGTAGGTACGAGGAGAGCTTTCAGACCCAGACTGTACAGATCCATTAATGTCGTGTAGCCTGAGCGACTGATCACGATATCAGAAGATAGCATGACCTTTGCCAGATCCTGTCCCTTCAGAAAAGACACAATCTCCAGTCGCTCTGAGCATTTCACTTGCTGAAAACTAGACGTCAACCCCCTGACGACAATCGCCCTATAGGGCAGTCTCGCCAGTTGTGTGAGTATGATGTGCTCCAGTCTCGTCCGCTGCGGCTCAGGCCCTGACAGCACGACACATATGTCGTATTCCTTCTTCAGCTCTACCCTTTTCATCCTGCTAATCGGTCCTATATACGTCAGACGGTCATCGATATCGGTACCATGCGACATCTCACCACTGAGATTATCACTCCCTTGAAAATCCGGCACCCACACGTCATTGTACTTTTTTATAAAAAATTGGTTGACGCCATTGCCGAGACTGTGCAAAAGTCGACCGGGTATAGGTATTCGCACCTGATGAGAGATGAATACCGTCGGTACATCTTCTCTGTACAGACCAAATCTATTGTCAGATATGATCGCATGTATACGTTGCTTTGCCATCAGGTCGCACAGCCATTTTCTTTCTGCCTTTACAGCTTTAAGCATTTGTGGTATCTGCAGGGAGAGGTTGACCACCATATTTGACCGTTTGTAGCTGATGTTATAGCCCGGCATTTCATGGTGTTCAAGGTGTGGAAATTCAGCCTCCAATAGCTTCAGCGCCAGACCATCGCTAGCTATGATGACCTCTACATTCATGCTCAGCAAGTGATTGATAATCGGTATACACCTGACAGCATGACCCAGCCCCCAGTTAAGAGGCGCGACCAGAATTCTCATATTTTGACCGGAATGGGAAAGGCTCATCGACACTTCATTCTTTATGCGTTTGATAACATTCTAACGCAAGGAACAAAAATATTTTATAAACTACCCATTCAATAGTTTTATGTGTTACTTATATATTAAATCACGAATAATGCCTCAGTTCTTAGTGGTGTGGCTTTCCATGATCTTGCATGTGAGAATGGCGATGTCGTCGGGATAGTCCTGTGTGCCTTTGAAGGTGTCTATCTGCTCGAGTAGTTTGTTATTGAGATTGGCGGCGGATTCTGTGCCGTGGGCAAAGAGGAATTTTTCGATGTAGGCCTCGTCAAAGTAGATGCCATCGTCATTTAATAGGTCGGTGAGGCCGTCGGTATATGCCATGATGAGTGCCTGATCTTTGATCATTTTGTGGCCTACCTCTATGTACGGTATGTCATCGAATGCGCCGAGCAGTGTGCAGCCCTCTACGAGGCGGTGACATTCGTCGCCCATGACCATGAATGGTGTGGTGTGGCCGGCGTTGATGTAGTAAATCTCTGACGTGTCCGGCCGATAATCTGCTATGAAAAGTGTGATGATCCGCTCACTCATAGTGATCTTGACGAGTAGCCTATTGAGATAGAGGACGAGTGATTTGAGGTCGGTGTAGTGCTCCAGGGCGGCGTGAAGTGTGGCTTGAAAATTGGACATGAGAAGGGCGGCGCCTACGCCTTTACCGGATATATCTGCGACACAAAATATATAGTTACCGTTGTCGAGCTTGATGAAGTCGTAGTAATCTCCACCGACATTGAGCTGTGGCTTGTAAATGCTAGCCACCTGGATGTGCTCTGTGGTAGGGAGTGTGCTGGGGATGAGCATATTCTGAACTTCTGAGGCAAGCTCTACTTCTTTGCGGTAACGCTCTTGCTCGAGTTGGCGCTTGAATAATCGTTTGTTTTCTATAGCTACACCAATAATGTTGGTAATGGTCATGATGAACTCCTTACGTGTCTGATCAAAGTCTGTATGCTTGATGACGGCAAGGGCTATGGGCTGATCCTTGTGCCATACCGGAACGACAAGGTTGTAGCCTTGAAAAATACCGGTTTCGTAGTCGATTTCCTGCATGTATTGATATGCCCTGATGATATCATCGTCCATGGTGAGAAGGTCTCTGCCGACACTACCACTAGAGGACACATTGACCCATTTGCCCTCATGCTTGACGAAGAAGAGCATTTTCTCTATGTCCAGGTCGTACTCCATATACTCCACATACATACGAAATAGCGCTTCTGCAGGCTCATTGGTATTGATGGCCTGAGTGATATGCAGTAAGAAAGACATCTGTAATTCTTTCTCCTTTAGCTTGATGTAGAGCTGAGCTTCCTCCATAGATGCTCTAAAATAGTATATTATTCATACATGAAATAAAACATGAGGTGTTTCGATAGAAAATATTGGTTTTTGTTGGTTTGGATGATGAGTTTGTAATAAAGATAGACAGGTTTGTATTTCATTTTGTTGCTTTGGGCATCACCCTTCACTTCGTTGCGGGTCGCTACGCTCCAGGGCTCCCTGGACGGTCGGCCTCAGCTTCGCTATCGCTACGCTGAGTCTGGCTCCTGCGTCGCCACCCTTACACATCGCTGATGCATGACCAGAATAATGTCGTTTTGTAGTGTATCTATTATAAAGCGTAATAAAAAAAAGCCTTTGATGAAAAGCATCATCAAAGGCTATAGTCATTGTGATTATGTATGTATTATTCTACGACATCAATGGTAAATGTAATATCCCAATCAATGTCTCCACTGTCCCAGGTTGATGTTTCAGATTTTACACCTGGCTGATGACCTAGCACTGCTCTAAATATAGCCCCAGTCTGAGGGTCTGCTGTAGTCCACTCTGTTAATAAACCTAATGGAATTCCGTTATCATCAAAATCTAAATAGTTGATCAAACCATCGCGGTCCTGAATGTTTCCTGTTCCTTCAGGATTTGAAAAAAGTGCCTCACTGAACTCAAAAAAGAATTGATGTTCATCATCTTCATCAAGAATCTCATCAGTTAGATCTTCAATGGGTGTAACCAATCTGTTTTCCATAATGAAGGTCAAGCGATAGGTGGTATTAGGTCTAAAAGTCGGGTGTTGCAAAATGACCGGCTCTATAGGTCCAAAGCCATCTTCATCTTCCCATATGCCTCGCGTCTCATCATTGGGATCATCGACATTAGTAAAAATGAATTCAATGTTTGTAAACTCCTCGACTTCATTTTCTTCATCAGGTGCTTCTACCTCTTTTTCGCAAGCTGAGAATATAAAAAGTCCTGAAACCAAAAGTATCAATGGAAATATAAGTGTGTTTTTCATGTTGTTAAAATTTATATGTGAGTGAAAAAATTAAATTAATTCCGATTTCGTCAGCAAAGTATCTCATGTTATTGAGGTAGTCTCTGTAGCTGACATTGAGTAAATTGTGCGCTTCAATATTGAATGTAAAGTTGTCTTTTTGCAATTGTACAAAACCATTGAGCAGGAAGTAGCCCGGCGGCGGCTCCTGAAAGTCAAATATGGGATCATCTATAGTCAGATCCACTGTACCTTCCACCAGTGACCGAACAGAAATAAATCTCGGTGCCTGAAACTGTGTGAATGTGTACGAAGGATGCAGATTTAAAACGATCTTATCTATGGGTCCTACATTGTGAAACGTATGATTGAGCTGCATATGGACATGCACAGGAGGTTGATTGATCAAAGGCTCGCTGC
Organism: Saprospiraceae bacterium; assembly: GCA_007125435.1. Taxonomy (GTDB): domain Bacteria; phylum Bacteroidota; class Bacteroidia; order Chitinophagales; family Saprospiraceae; genus SLDF01. The sequence continues at coordinate 4,272 of SLDF01000346.1, read as the reverse complement.
GCTGTACATTTCTACTCCATATATAACTAAGACCAAAAGTTGCTTTTCCGTCTGTGTGATAAGGCATGTCATATGTAAGATCAGACCCTAAAAATAATGCATCAGCTTGGTCCACTATAAATGTTGGCATAGGGCCCCGTGCCGTACCTAGTACACCAATTGGTCTCTGGAAAATGAAGTTTCTGATATAATTGGCATACGCTGTAAGACTAAGTCTTTGATTGCCCTTTTGCCAATCCAGCTCTGTTGTATATTTGATACTGTTCTCGGGTAGTACATTACTCTCTGACAAAGGAATAACTCTTGATGCTTGAATCGTTCTTTCTTCGTCAGGTTCATATCTTAGTAATCCAAACATCGTCTGTGATTCATGCTGACCAAAGCTGAATAATTCAGCCATATTAGGTGGTCGCCATCCCGTACCGATATTATTCCTTATGGTTAAATATCTATTTACGGGCTTGATGTATCCAAGAGCTGCAGTGAAATTACTAAAGGTAAAATTATCTCTAAATATGACTTGTCGATTGTCCCTGCCACTGACTGCATTCTGTTCGAAGTCATATCTTATTCCTAATTCAAATGCATCTCTTCCAATCTCAAGTGACTCTAAAAGGAAAGCACTAAGTCTGGTCGTTGCATAATTGGGTATATACGGTGTAATCCTTGTTCCTGGATTATTGCTGTTCGATTGAGAAAAGTATTGTAATCCATAAGAGCCGTTGATTTTATCAGACCAACTGTGCTCCCACTCTAATTGGATATCATCTGTGATAAGCTCCAGGTCGAGTATGGGCAGATCTGCGTTTCTTCTCACATCAAACTCTTGTCTGGCATTCCATTGTCTGGCATATCTCAGCGACAATACATTTCCATTGTCAAAATATCGACTAAGTGTTGCCGAAGCCATCTGATGTGAAACCAGTTGATTGGGCTCATTGATATTATAAGAGAAATCTCTGATAAAGGTCGGTATGTCTGCCTCCATATTCCTGATAAGCGCCGGGCCACTAGAGCCTATTGCAGCGCGCAGGATACCGAGGTTTTGATTGATGGCTGAGAAATTAGCCTTGACAGACCAATTACCATAACTGTACCTCATACCGCCTTGAAAGGCATATTCAATAGCACCAGTATTGGTCAGCTGATAGCGCGGCGCTTTACGATCACCCACTTGATTGAAATTACCGCCTAGGTGATAGCTGAAGTTTTCCCTGCCTTCTCCTATCATGGCATTAATACCATAGCCTCTCCCATTCGTTTGATAGGAAGTCGTCGCCTGACCATAAAGTGATTTATTAAGGGCCAATTCATTGTTTTCTATAATGATGGCTCCGCCTAGAGCATCAGGACCATATTTTACGCCTGCTGCCCCTTTCACCACCTTAATGATGTCTGCTCCGGCAACATCTATTTCCGGTGCGTGATCGCTTCCCCAGTTTTGAAATCCGTGTTTAAAACCATTATTCAAAATAAGAATACGATTGCCATAAAGCCCATGAATGACCGGTAATTGGATATTGGTACCAGTTGAAATAAATGTAACACCATCTATCTCAGATAGAACCTGACCCAGTCCTGCTGAACTGTTTCTGCTAAGTATCTCTTTGTCAAGAGACACCTGAGCAAGAGATTTTACTCCTCTCTCTGTTGTCTTGTCAGAAATAATCACCAACTCGTCCAGCACAAACTGTGATGTAAACAGCCTAATTGTAGACTCTTCATCTACTTTTAAGGTCTCCACCTTAGATTCAAAGCCCAAATAGGATATTGTAAAGGGGGCCTGATCTAACGAAGATGGAATTAAAAACTTACCTTCTACATCAGTATGGCCGTACATGATAGGTTTTTCATTTGTAGTCAGTAATGCCCCTATCAAGGGTTCTCCCGACTCTGCATCTATCACATACCCTACAAACATTTTCTGCTGCGCTGATACATCAGCAAGACAAAACAAGAAAATGAGCATAATACTTATGCCAATTCTTCTATACATTCTTAATAGTCAGTGAGAAAAGAACAGGTCTAAAATGAATCACTAAAACCTGTTGCCATCTCTTAAATGTGAATAATAATTTATGGAACAAGATGTAGCCTAAAGGATAAGGTATAGTACTCCATTACAGCATATTCTATTCGCATAGAATAATTCTGAAACGGTATTTAGACTACGATATGGATATAGGTAAGGCTTGTGGTGGTCCTCTTGCTTCTACTTCTCCAATATGAGCATTAAAAATAAAAGAAGTATACGTTGAAATCTCATTAGAGATTTGAATAGCTGTGCATGATATAAATGGACGAATGTTTACAGCCTCTTCAAAATTGGGATTGGATAACATATCCAACCAATAGAAGTCTTCGTCACTGTGATCGTGATCGTCCTGTGCATCTGAAGTGTAGTGAGAGTGGCTCACAAGATTGCCATAACTGTCATAGTGTAAATGCCTATACTTGGCATTCAAAACCATAAAAGCACCCCAAATGAGCAAGAGAGCCCATCCGCCAAAGATTTTAATGGATGCTTTGTTGTTCATAATCAGTTATATAATAAGACATTACAAAATTAGTGTATAATGTGTTTAAATTATCGATTTGTTTTTATTTAACACATCCTTAACGATTGTTGTTAGTATTGTAAAACAAAAAATATCGTAGAGATGATAGTATTTATACACGGCTATGGGATGGACAGCAAAATTTGGGATAGCGTGAAACCAAGTTTTCATAGTGATAGTCTTTTTTTAGACATTAATCCATACATAGAAAAGGGATTAAGTATAAGATCTATAGCCACAGAACTCTCAATATTCCTGGAAACTCAAGGAGAAGATATTATACTCGTGGGCCACAGTATGGGTGGTTATATTGCTTCAGAGATAGTACTCAATAACATCGAGCTTTATAAAGGTCTAGTGCTTGTAAATAGTCATGTATTTGCAGACTCTCACGACAAAAAGAAAGAACGACAAAAACAGATCGACTTTATCATTAAAAACGGTAGTCAAAAGTACCTGCGTTCTTTCTTCCCAAAATTATTTTATGGTCGAATAGCTACAGATATTCAGCCACTTATTAAAAATTATATAGAAAACATAAGTGAGGAGGTGCTTGTAAAAGGACAAGAGGCTATGATACATAGGAGGGATTGTGTGAAAGTACTGGATCTAATACCAGTGTTAATCTTACATGGTGAGCAAGATAGATTGATTCCTATAGAGTTTCTATACAAAATGGGGTCACATATTTGCAAAGGTAGATTAATAAAAGATCAGATTTCAGGACATATGACGATGGTAGAAAATAGAGTCTTATTCGCTGAATGTTTACAAGAGTTTAAATTACACTCCCTCTAGTCTTTTTTGAGCTTGGAATTAGATTTGTGCCGGTCTTTATCCCTTTTCGTTTTTTTTAGTAGATTTTTATTCATGGCCTCCTGCATATCAATGCCCATTTGGTTACATAGACACGTTAGTACAAATAAAATATCTGCTGCCTCGTCGGCTAATTTATCTTTTACATTATTTACATCCTCTGGTTTTTTAAAAGATTGTTCACCATAAACTCTTGATGTGAGTCGAGAAAACTCCCCAACCTCTTCCATTAATATAGCAAGATTGGTAAGTTCATTGAAGTAGCGAACGCCGTGAGTATTTATCCACTGATCTACTTCAGATTGTAATTCCTTTAGCTGCATTATTCTTTTTGTTTTGTATCTATAACAATGGTGACCGGTCCGTCATTTATCATAGAGATTTCCATATGTGCCCCAAAAACACCTTCCTCAATTTTACCGGAATGATAAAGAGATAGGTGTTTTTTAAATGACTCGTACAGTGGGATGGCATTTTCCGGTTTAGCTGCTTTAATAAACGACGGTCTGTTACCTTTCTTTGTAGAGGCGTGCAGTGTAAATTGACTGACTAATAGAATATCACCGGATACGTCTTGACATGATAGATTCATAAGTCCTTCATCATCACTAAATATACGCATCTTAGCAATTTTTGCAGATAACCAGTCTACGTCCTCTTGATTATCGCCGTTTTCTATACCTAATAAAACAACAAGGCCAGTATTAATTTTACCTGTTAATTGCCCATTTGATACAACACTTGCCTCAGAAACCCTTTGAATAACAGCTCTCATATAAACTTATTAACATTATATATTTATGTTATTTATATTGGGGTATAGTTCAATGATGGTTAAAAACAACTTATTGACTATACTATGTTGAAATCAACGCATTTACTAACACAACTCCCTTTT
>SLDF01000377.1 GCA_007125435.1 Saprospiraceae bacterium | reverse complement strand
TAAGCGGATATCAATGGTCAAAAGACGGTTTCCATCTTTTTGCATCAGTCCGTGCCATATTGCGTTTTCGACGAATGGCTGGAGTAAAAGAGGCTGCACCATGACACTGTCTTTATCTATGCTCTCATCAACGTTTATTCTATATTCAAATCCTCTTGAGAATCTCAAACATTCCAACTCGATATATGTCTTTAAAACGTTCACTTCGGCATGCAGAGGAATTAATTTTTCTTCCGAAAAGTTAAGCACTGATCGGATGAGAAAGGCGAAGTTGGACAGGTATTGCGCAGCTGTTTCTCTTTCATTTTTGAGGATGTAGTTTTTGATGCTATTAAGTGAATTGAACATAAAGTGAGGGTTCATTTGCATTCGGAGGCTATTGAGTTTGAGCTCATTCAATTCTCTTTCGTATTTTGACTTGATTTCAGCTTGCTCTTTGACGCTTTTGATCTGTTGGTGGACAATGAGATAGATGATCAATGCTGTAGTTAAAAGTAGCATTAATATAAACCACCAGGTCTTCCAAAAAGGTGGGCTGATTTCAAATAGGAGGGTATTGGTGAGTACGTTATTGGTAAATCTCTTTTGGTGAGCACGGAGATTAAAATGGTATTTTCCATGTGGGAGGTTTTGGTAGTTGACATTAAAACCTTCTGCGGGTGTTTGCCAATCATCATTAAGGCCCTCTAGCATGAAGTCATACTGGTAGTAATCGGGATGTAAGGCAAAATAATGACTCCATTCAAAACTTAGATTGTTTTGATTATAATTAAGTGTCAGTGGCTGAGATGGACTTTGGTTATCTAGGTTGATCAACTCATCGTTTACCATAATGCGTGTGAAAGTCAATTGGCCTTTTTGAGGCATCGGAAACAGATCTTCCTTTGACGCCCAGTCGAGTGTAAGGACTGTGCTGATAGCACACAATCCTAATTGATTGCAATAGAAGGGGCGGTAGTTATGATGTTTTGACAGATTGAAGTTGAAGGAATAATCCATATAACTGTCATTCAGAGCATTGTAGTAGACCAAACCGGTATTCGTTGATAACCAATAATGATGCGCATCGCTTTGGCTTACTGCGGTGATACGCTGTCCGATCTTTTGAAGGCAATGGGTACAAACCGGCTCAGTCTCCAGTCTCATATCATGGATTTTACCTTTGAATAAGCCCTGATTTTTTGTTACAATGATGAGATATTCCTCCTCAAAGAACACATGGATATATTCGACATCTGGTATTGGATTGGCCCAGTGTATAGGTAGCCATTCTTTGTTTTCAGGATTCTGTATATAGAGTGTATCAGATGTACACAGGTAGAGCTGGTCTTGATACCGCTTTATACACCTTATTGATTTGCCAAATGGCTGATAGGCATGAAAGTACTCATAGCCATCCTCTCGCTGTATAAAGAGCCAGTCCTGGCCTGCAATGTATATATTTGACGCTTCATCTATGTGAAAATACTCAGCAGTTTGGTGTTGTCTTGCTGATAGTTTTTTATTCCATGGAGGAATAAAGGTCTCATCGACTTCGCCATGTTCATTGATGAGTAGTGTTTCTGTCCCATTGTATAGCATAACATTATTGTCTGCATAGACATTGAAAATAAAGTCTTCCTTATTATTGTTTGCAATGGTAAAGATAGAGTCCATTTCTCCTGTATGTAGATGTGCACGCCAAAGTGTATTGGTCTGGAATGTGTGGAACAGATAAATAGGCAGAGTAGGGTGAAGAATGCCATTTTTAATAAGGAAATTGCCCTCAAACTCAGGCCTGACCATCCAGTCAAACTGTCTGAAAATATTCACAGTCAAGTCAACTTTGTACATAGTGTTACCCGAGGATATGAAAAGCTTATCATCAGAGGTTTCATAAATGGACTTTATGATATCACCATGGAGATTGAGCTTGCCAAGCTTGACATTTAGTCTCTTAGCTGAGCTATAATCTAATTTATACAATTGACCGGTATTGCTACCTAGCCAATATTGATCGGCATTACCTCTGGAAACGGTAAATATGGTTTCTCCTGTAGAGAAACCGGTCGACAGAGGCTCGAGTTTATTTTCAGTTGGATTGTAAATGAATATACCTTCGTTAATAATGGACAATAGCAAGCAACCATCACCTGTTTCTTCAAAGTGGACGATTTGGTTATTTCCTTCAAAATCATAAGATGACACGTTGACGGTATGCATCAATTGTATTTCATGTGTTTCTGTGTCGATTTGATAAATGCGGTCATCAGCTAAAAAGAAAACCTTTGAGGAGTCTTTTCTATTTGGAGCGAAATAATATCGTCTAAAATCTTTCAACTTGATGTCTTTCCCTTTAGCAATCAGTGGAATGGTGTCCCACCTTGAGCTGTTCTCTGTAAGTACAATTTTGAAAAGCCTGAATGACATCGTTTGTTGAGGCTGCTCTAAGACAAAGGCGGTACTATCAGATGTTTTATTAACGTACAAGTTTGTGAAAGTTGAATTGCCAATATCAGGTGGGACGATGATTTTGTCAAAACGCTCAATATTAGGCTCATAGGAGACAATCTCGTTTCTTGTAGTTAATATGAGTTTGTCATATTTAGGGAAGTATATTACACTATTTAGTCCGGACTGTTGATAATACCCAGGTGACGACCTTTCCGGATGTAGAAAGGTGTACTTTTGACCATCGTATTGGAATAAGCCTACATTTGTAGCTAGATAAATGTTCCCGTTACCATCTTCTTCTATATCTTTTATTTCATCAGTGAATAGCCCTGCTCTGTAATCGATAATATCTGCTTTGAATGTCAATTGGGAATGTGCGGTATTGCATGATACGACTAGACATAAAGTAAAAGTGATGCTGAGCTGACTAAAAGAAGAAAGGTGACAAATAAGTGCTATCCAAAGCTGATGAGTATTCATGAGGTTTGAACCCCTTCTACTTTTCTTCTCGATGCCTTTATTTATTGTCATATCCTTTATCATACCTCAACATAAGTTAGGGATGAAGATTTTTGTGTAAAAGTGTTTCTCATCTTCGTCTCTTTGACGTTGGATAGTGATATCCGGGTGTGTAAAAGCAAGCCTTGTTATGACTTCAAGCACGCGCTCATCAGTATGTGTATCAGCAG
>SLDF01000018.1 GCA_007125435.1 Saprospiraceae bacterium | reverse complement strand
TCAATGCCATCAAGAGATGTATCGACAAGTCTGACACCTCCACTGTGTGTCGAAAAGTAATCTACTGTACAATCCTCAAATGTACAATCTGTCAAGGTCACGGTAGGCCAATGACCACCTATCTTAAAGAATGCATGCTTTGACCATTCTGACAATGTCGAATTATTCACGAATTTCACCCTATCAAATGTAATAAAATTGGAGAATGGGACATCAACAAGGTCAAACCCGGTATTGTCTTTGCACACGACATCGTAAAATCCGACATGGTACATCCCCTCCAGCAATACAATACCATAAGTACATTCTCTGATGGTGGTATTACGAATCAACAATCTCGATCCCATATGTGCCTCTACACCGAAAGTGCCACTGCCATAAAGATCCAGGTCATCAAGATAAACATAGTGTGAATTGGTGAGTTTGATAACCGACCCTTCGCAAAGGCCGGGCTCTATATCGTGTCCTATCGTCACTCCTTGTATAGAGATATTGTGGCAGTTTCTAAATTCCAATACCGGCAAAAATGCATTTTCTATGAACAGGTGGGTGTTGGCATCTGCGGCAGCTGTTATCTTGAGGTTAGATACATCCTGGATGATCATATTATTGGATTGCATCAATGAATCGTAGCTGACATAGGACGTCATTTGTCCGCTTTCTCCCAGGTTGAAGTCACCACTGTTTAAGATTATGTGTGTATTCGGACCTATAGCTGCGACCAGCTCTTCCACTGTAGAAACCTCTAGGGTTTTGATCGATTCGTCTTCAGCATAGATTAGTCCTCCTTTTCCAATGTAATTAAGTCTGCCATTCAAGTCTGTAGCTACGTATAGGCCAAACTTATCCGGTCCACTTAGATACAGCCATTTATTGCTATTAATGGTACGCCCATTCAAGTCATAAATGACAGCCTCGTGATCCTTCACAAGAAGTACTAAGTCTAAACCGTAGCGCTCAGCATAGATCATTTGATGCGCTCCCATCTCACTACCGAGCTCTTCCGTTGAATATTCCAAAGGTAGTATCTCATGTCCTCTATTGTCCATCAAACCTCTTTTGTCATTCTTGTCTACTAGAAATCTTGATGATGATAGAACTTGAATCAAATCATACCCGGCATCAAATATGACATTGAGATCTTCATCCATAAGACCCATTTTTTCACTTTCATCAACAAAGGTGTAATATCCGTGATCGTAAAATAAACTTCTATACTTCAGTGGCACTACCTCCTTTCCCTCTATAGAGACCACACCAGACAACCTATCCCTGGATACAGCATAATGCCCATTGGATAGTAAGGAAATATAGTCGTAAACAAAAGGTAGTACGACCTGACCTGACTTACCTAGCAGACCTGTCTTATCATCGTCACTAGCCACATATAATGTGTCACTTACCGGGGTAATATATTCAAATTTGAAAGCTGTAAGTGTTTTACCTGTTGTATCTATAAGCCCAAACATATCATTGATAGCTGCGACCATAGTCCCCATGACAGGCTTAGTCAAGTGATCATAATTAGGCTTCAGCACAATGCGTCCTGTAGTGTCAATCAGCCCAATTTTATAATTGTCGGAGCGCTGCACCGGGATCAAAGAAGGGTCGTAATGTGACTCCAGCCCCCTAGCCTCGCTAAAATAATCAAGATAATACATTTCTAAGCCGGGCAGGGCTGCAATTTCTTGTCCGTTTTTATCAATTAGTTTATTTTCTTGACCATCATTGACGATGGCTCTACCGTTGACAAAATCTGCAGCAAACTTATATCTGGCTGGTATCACTTCTACACCCAAGGTGTCTAAATAACCGGACAGCCCACCTCCAATACTAAATACTGCCAACCCACAATTGTAATCACCGATGTAATTGTACTTTGGCGAGACGAGTAACTTGCCATCGGCATTGACAAGCCCGGTGAGCCCATTGGACTCTATCCGTCCCATACCCTCCAAACCTAAAAAAGCGGACTCATAGGCCGGCTCCAACACGATATCTCCCCGAGGATCACTGAAGCCCCATAAATCGCCTTTCCTAAATGGAATAATCTTAGCTTCCATCCGCTCATCCTTTGAAATCACGGATGTACTGGTGAGCTCCTGTTCTTCATCCCGGCAACTGAAAGCAAGGATAGTGCATATTATCAGGCAAGTGACTTTTCGCATGAGTTAACTTTTTTTTGGTTTTAGGCTGCGTCAATATAAATTCAGTGGCTAGAATACAAAAATAATAAATTTTGTAGGATGAGAATTTTGGGGTCAAATATTATTTCTCAGAGAAGGTGATTCTATCCCAGTTACTGTATTCAATTGATCCGAATCGACTTTTGGCTATCTCCTAAAACTCCCTCATCACCTGAAGCACGAGATTATTCAATTTTGCAATATGATATTCTTACGTTTTGTTGCTTTGTTAATCAGCCAAGCTGAATCGGATATATTTTTTTCTCAGGTCCTACAGGGTGTATTTTATTTTGTCGCTTTGGGCATCACCCTGCGGGTCGCTACGTTCCAGGGCTCCCTAAACGGTCGGCCTCTGCTTCGCCAATGCTTCGCAGAGTCTGTCTCCTGTCGTCGACACCCTTTCACATCGCTGATGCATAACTAGAAAAAACAACATTTTGAAATACACCCACATTAGTTATCGATACACTCACCGCTGCACCACCACCTTCCGCGTACCCACTAAGCCCTTCGAAGTACTCAGCTGCAAGATATACGTACCTGCCGGCCAGGCACTGCAATCTAAGGCTTTATTATAATCATCATCATCCTTTGATCGCAATTTTTTCCTTTTTCTTTTCGCATCAAGCTCAGTGGTTAGACTTATTCCTTAACATGTCGAATGGATGATACAAAACCTTCAATACTTATATTTAGTCACTCTCAATTGTCGTGGAATTGACAACCCAGTCGTTATTGCTAGTATCTAAAATGACTATTGTTTTACGATAAAAAATTGATCTGAGGTACTTTTTAAATATCATCCGCAGATAAAGCCTCAACCTGCTCAAGGCTCAACCCTAATAATCTGGAAACTTCATGTGGCTGTGTTCCTGCTCTGAGCATCATGAGGGCTGCTTTTTTAATTCCTAAGTTAATACCTTCTTCTCTGCCTTCTTCTCTACCTTCTTGCC
>SLDF01000417.1 GCA_007125435.1 Saprospiraceae bacterium | reverse complement strand
GAGAATTTTTCTGCAGTTTGTTAGTAAGGAGCTTTTATCCCAAAAAACTTGAAAGCTTACAGTAATCTTCAAGCATAAACAGCGGAGTGGATAAAGTCCACGCAGCGTAAACGTTTGAGAATGCGAAGCGCATCTCAAACATTAAACAGCGAAGCGTAAACAACTCGCAACTCGCAACTCGTAACTCGCAACCGACAACTGACAACTGACATCGGATTTACTGCGTGAGGGATAGCAGCGATATGAACAGGGCTGGCATAGATGGTGGAGCACTGGTGTGATGGCGACTGGCAAGAAGCCGCTCACACCAGTAGCGACACCCTATGGTAGACCTGTGAATACAAGCGGATAGCCCGACCCCGCGCGCTAGTAAGGGGGCACGCCCATAATACCAGTACCACCATCATAACGCCAAATGTATAGAGGTGATTTTCAATTTCTTTTAAAGCTTGGAGAGGATTTAATATCATAACATCGGTATAAATCATATATTTACACTTCTAATATTTGGAGAGGAAATTAATGCGGTCCCTACTGATCGTCATGGATAAGATGTGCCTACTGAGGGTTTTTGCCATTTCATGATGGATGGCGAATTTCTTGGATGTAAATTGGGTTTAAAAGTATATAACAATATTGTCTTGCCTTCATGACGCCATAGACCTTCAGCGACATGAGGACTAGTATGGAGTGGGGTAGGTGTAGTGCGAGGATAAGGATCGTCTCTAATCGAATGTAAAAAGAAATCACATATGCCAAAGTTCAGTCATTTACATGTTCATACGCAGTATTCACTTTTGGATGGTGCTGCGAATATTGCTAAGCTATATGATAAGGCGATCAAGGATGATATGCCGGCCATAGCCATCACGGATCATGGCAATATGTTTGGAGCTTTTCAGTTTGTGGCAGAGGCTAATCGCCACCGTCTCAATCCTGACGACCCCAATGATAAGCGACTAAAGGTGAAGCCTATCGTGGGGTGTGAGTTTTATCTGGTGGAAAATAGGCATCAGAAGCAGTTCACGAAGGATAAGCGCGATAAGCGGTACCATCAGCTCCTGCTGGCGAAGAATGATGTGGGCTATAAAAATCTGACTAAGCTATGCTCTCTGGGCTACATGGAGGGGCTGTATAGCAAATGGCCACGAATAGATAAGGAGCTCATCCTTCAGTACCACGAGGGTCTGATAGCTACGACTTGCTGCCTGGGGGCTGAGGTGCCGCAGACGATTCTGGCTAAGGGTGAGAAGGATGCTGAGGATCGATTCAAATGGTGGCTGGATATTTTTGGCGAGGACTACTATGTGGAGATCCAACGGCATGAGATCGACGATCAAAATAAGGTGAATGAGGTTCTGCTGCGGTTTGCGACCAAGTATAATGTCAAGGTCATAGCGTCCAATGACTCTCACTATGTCGATCAGGAGGACGCTAACGCCCATGATATACTCCTGTGTGTCAATACAGGCGATATCCAAAGTACGCCAAAAGCGACCGATGAGGAATATGGGAAGGGATACCGATTTGGGTTTCCTAGTGATCGCTTTTATTTTAAGTCGCAGGAGGAGATGCGACAATTATTTTCTGACATCCCTCATGCCATAGACAATACCAATGAGATCGTTGATAAGGTCGAAGTGCTCAACCTGATGAAAGATGTGATGCTGCCTAAATTCCCTATACCGGATCAGTTCAAGAATGATCAGGAGTTTCTGGAGCACATCACCTACGAAGGGGCGAAGGAGCGGTACGGTATCATCACGCCTGAGATAGATGAGCGGTTGCGTTTTGAGCTGAAGACGATAGAGGAGATGGACTTCCCGGGATATTTCTTGATCGTGGCGGACTTCATCAAGGCCGGCAGAGACCTCGGTGTCTATGTAGGGCCGGGTAGGGGATCTGCTGCGGGCTCTGTGGTGGCTTATTGTATAGGTATTACGAATATAGATCCGATAAAGTACAATCTCCTGTTTGAGCGGTTTTTGAATCCCGAGCGGAAGAGCTTGCCGGATATTGATACCGACTTTGACGATGATGGGCGACAAAAGGTCATAGACTACGTCGTCGAAAAATATGGAAAAGAGCAGGTGGCGCATATCATCACATACGGCTCTATGGCAGCTAAGATGAGTATCAAGGATGTGGCAAGAGTAATGGACCTGCCTTTGGTAGAAGCCAATATGCTGGCGAAGCTCGTACCGGATAAGCCGGGCACAAAGCTGCATCGCGTATTGCACGCCCCTCTGGAAGGAGCAAAGTCCCTGGCCGAAAAAGAGGGGCTGAATAAGGAAGTCATCGATGATGTCATCAAGCTGAGGAATATATACAATGGCAATGACCTACAAGCCAAAGTTCTCAAAGAGGCAGAAAAGCTGGAGGGCTCTGTACGAAATACCGGTATTCATGCCGCGGGTATCATTATAGCCCCGGAGGATCTTACCAATATTTTGCCGGTGGCGGCCTCTAAGGATACAGAATTACTCATCACACAGTTTGACGGTAATGTAGTGGAATCTGCGGGTGTGATCAAGATGGACTTTTTGGGGCTGAAGACATTGTCTATCCTGAAAGATGCCATAGAGATGATCAAGGAAAATCACGATGTAGATATCGATCTGGATACGCTGACGCTAGAGGATAAGAAGACTTATGAGTTGTTTCAGAGAGGGGAGACGAATGGTATATTCCAATTCGAGTCAGCAGGTATGCAGAAGTATCTCAAAGAACTGAAGCCTGACAAACTCGAAGATCTTATCGCCATGAATGCCTTGTACAGACCGGGACCGCTGCAGTACATACCGTCGTTCATCGCCAGGAAGCATGGGAAAGAGGAAGTGACCTATGACCTGGAGGCAATGCGAGAGTTTTTAGAGGAGACCTATGGTATTACAGTGTATCAGGAGCAAGTTATGTTGCTTTCGCAGAAGTTGGCTAACTTTTCGAAAGGGGAAGCCGATAACCTTAGGAAGGCTATGGGTAAGAAGAAAATAGCCGAGCTGAATCGGCTCAAGCCCAAATTCATCGAAAACGCCAAGTCAAATGGCCATGATGGCAAAATCCTGGAGAAGGTATGGACCGACTGGGAGAAATTTGCATCCTATGCATTCAATAAGTCCCACTCTACCTGCTATGCTGTAGTCGCCTATCAGACTGGCTATCTCAAGGCCAATTACACACCGGAGTTCATGGCCTCAGTACTGACTCATACTAAGGGCAATACCGACAAAATCACCTTTTTCATGGAAGAGTGCAAGCGCATGGGTGTGCCGGTACTGGGGCCGGATATTAACGAATCCGGGTATAACTTCGCCGTAAATGAAAAGGGTGAGATTCGCTTTGGTCTGTCGGGTATCAAGGGATTGGGCGATGCAGCCATCGAGCTCATCAGAGAAGAGCGTAAAGCCAATGGTAAATTCAAGTCCATTTTTGATTTCGCCAAAAGGGTGAACCTAAGAGCTGTCAATAAAAAATCATTTGAGTGCCTCGTCTATGCCGGTGCATTTGATTGTTTTGAAGGCATACATCGGGCCCAGTACTTTGCGCCGTCAGAAAAATTCGAGACGCTCATAGAGCATGCCATCAAATACGGACAGGCGTGCCAGGAAAAGAACTCGTCCAATCAGATGTCCTTATTCGGCGAGGCTACAGGTGTGGATATTCCTGAGCCTCAGATGCCGGAGGTTGAAGAATGGGGACTGGTACACGCACTGGCTAAAGAAAAGGAGACCATTGGTATATACTTGAGTGCGCATCCGCTGGATACATTTAAGCTGGAGGTTAAGCACTTCACTACTTGCCCCTTGTCCAAGATTGACGAATACACTGAGCGACGGGTCAGGATCGCCGGACTGGTCTCCACTGCCAATCACAGGGTCAATCGCAATGGTGGCGGCTATGGCTATTTTACCATACAGGACTTCGAGGGCGAATTCAAGATAGAGCTGTACAAGGATGCTTATCTGAAATTCAAACACTATTTTGAAGAGGGTCAGATGCTCATGATCGAGGGGAGCTATGAAAAGCGATACAGTGGAGAAGGTCACATTCTGAAGGTCGATAAAGTCCAGCATTTAGAAGAGGTGTCTTCGGAGATGATCAAAGCCCTGACGATAGTCCTGCCGATAGATAGGCTCAATGAAGAAACCCTGCACGAATTGAAAGAGACGTGCAGCGAGTACGAAGGTCAGCACCAACTGAAATTTACCATAGGCGATAGAGTCGATAAGGTTAAAATAAAGCTGGTCTCCGGCAATGGCGGTGTACACGTATGCTCAGATTTGATAGAAAAAATCCAACGTATCGGTTTGGGATACCGTTTGAATTAGTAGGGCGGGCAGGGATTTTCTAATACATAATTAGGGTTTAATTTTGTTTTGGGCATCACCCTCCTCCTGTAGTCGTCGGGTCGCTACGTTACAGGGCTCCCTGGACAGTCGGCCTCTGCTTCGCTACCGCTGCACAGAGTCTGGCTCCTATCGTCGCCACCCTTTCACATCGCTGATGCATAATGTGGGTTAAATAGGAGGAATTGGTACAAAAATAACAGATATGATTTTTAAGAGAGGATATCGGAAATTCTGGTTTTTGGTTTTTTATTTTTGGTTTGCTGCTGGTACTGTTCATAGTCAGGAGATACTCATTAATGAATTGATGGCTTCTAATAGTCAGACATTCGCCGATGAAACTGGAGAATTTGAAGATTGGATAGAGCTGTACAATCTTTCCGGGGAAGATATAGACATAGGTGGCTATTTTGTTACCGATGACTTATCTGACTTGCAAAAGTTTCGATTGATCGAAGATGAGGGCGAATTGGTTGTACCGGCCAATGGTTTTTTATTGCTTTGGGCAAGTGGGAGTCCTGAGCGGGGTAAATTTCATTTGGATTTCAGATTATCTTCTCAGGGCGAATCGTTTGCGCTCATAAAGCCAGATGACTTAGCAGTCGTTGATAGTATCAGCTTCACAAATTTGCCAACCGATATTTCCTACGGTCGCAATGTGCAGGATCCTGCAATATGGGGATTTTTTACCCTACCGACCCCATTGCAGCCCAATGAGACCGAACAGTTTGCAGGCATATTAGAGCCGCCTACAGCCAATGTGCCATCCGGCTTTTATCAGCAGTCCATTGAGGTGGACATAGCATATGAAGATGAAGATATATTGTTAACATATACCACAGATGGGAGTGAGCCGACCCTTCACTCTTCTCAATGGAATGGCCCTCTGACGGTATCGGACAGGAGCGGTGAGCCTAATATATGGTCCACTATTCCGACAAACTTTATACCTTCTACAAGTCCACATGGTTTCAGAGAGCCTTCCGGTTTGGTTCCCAAAGCGACCGTATTGAGGGTAAAGGCATTTAAAAGTAACTTTCTGCCTTCTGAGTCTGCCTATACCTATTTCGTTTTTGACGATGGAGGAGAGGATTATGAACTTCCGGTTTTTTCGATGTTGACAGACAGTGCTTCATTGTTCAGTGATGAGTCTGGGATATATGTGCCGGGCATCTTTTATGAAGATGATGACGATGGCAGCGGAAATTACTACCAAAGAGGTAGAGAATGGGAGCGGGAGGCTAGAATTTCTTTTTTCGAAGATAAGAAAAAGGTTTTGGACCAGACCGTTGGTATAAGGATACACGGTGGATGGAGTCGCAGGTGGCCCCAGAAGACACTCCGGCTTTACGCAAGAAACGAGTATGGAGCATCCAGCTTAGATCACTTGTTTTTTGGCGAAGAATTCGACGATAGTTTTAAGCGCCTTTTGCTGAGGAACTCAGGTAATGACCACCACTTGTCCTTCATTAGAGATGCCTGTGCTCATGCCTTGATCCACGATCTTGACCTTGACTATCAGACGTACAGACCATCAGTCCTTTTCATTAATGGTGAGTATTGGGGTATTCATAATATCAGGGAGAGGCAAGATCACCACTACCTGGAGAGGATTTATGGTCTTGATAGAACTGAGATCGATGTGTTGTCCAATAATCTTGAGGTCAAGCATGGAGACGCTAACCACTACAATTCGCTATTGGACATAGTTGCAGATAGCGATTGGAATCAAGCCGAGAGCTATGATGTATTGGAGCAATTCATGGATGTCGACAATTACTTGGACTACGTCATATTGCAAGTGTATGTCGCCAATAATGATTGGCCGCACAATAATATAGATTGGTGGCGGAAGCGCGTAGATTTTGATTCGGAAGCAGAACCCGGCCATGACGGTAGGTGGCGTTGGTTCGTTTATGATTTAGATCGCTCCTTTGGTTGGATCACCAATGTCAATACCAATATGATGACCTGGATCACAAGTCCTACCGGTAATGGTAGAGGGGAATGGTCCACCTTTTTATTTCGCACCTTAGCTGAGGGAGAACCCTTTAAAGAGGCCTTTGTCTTGAGAGCTATGGATCATCTGAACACCATTTATAAACCCGATATTGTCCATGAGATCATAGAGAGGAAAAGCGACGGTATCGCTTCTGAAATGCCAAGGCACATCCAGAGATGGAGCGTCCCTTCATCTGTAAACAGTTGGCAGACACAGCTTAATCGAATGAAGACTTTCGCTAATAATAGGCCAGATAGAGTTATCAATCACATTAGAGATTATTTTGATCTCGACAATTTATCAACAGTCATTATAGATATCGATGAGAAGACTGGCGGTGTTGTGCAGGTCAACTCCGTGATTTTAGAGCAAGGTCAGCCAGGCATCCCTGATGGAGATATCTATCCCTGGTCAGGCCGGTACTTTCAGAGTATGAAGATTGATCTTAGTGCAAATGCCTATCTCGGTTTTTCATTTACCTATTGGACTATTGATGGAGATACTATAGCAGAACAAAAGATTCAATACATACCCCAAGGTGATGAAATACATGTCGTCGCCCATTTCAAGAAAGACGAAGATGTAGACTTTTTTCCTGAACCTTACCCTTTGGCCTCCTGCCCATATGTCATGAGTGAATGGTCCTCAATGGCAGATGTTGGCACTTTCCCTTCACATATGGCTTTTGTGTATATGGATGAAGAAGATCCGGGTCTTGATGCATCAATAGCGGGTTATACCGAAGGTGCTTATAACCAAACTTCCAGAACGCGCATAGAAGGTCTTGGTGAGGAAGGCTTTGCATTTATCAATACCGGTAACAGAGATGGTAATAATGGCTATCCCGGCCGACAACTCGGTGGTGCCGTGCTGGCTCTTGATACCAGAGAAGCAAATGAAATGACGCTTTGGTACACAGCCAAGACAGTTGTAAAAAATAGTAGAGATTATGCTCTGAGACTTCAGTACGCTTTTTCAGAAGACGGACCTTTATTCGATGTATTAGATAGCCATGGCGACCCTATACTTTACCAAGGGACGTTTACAGGTCATGAAGAGACTGTAGGGCCGATATCTCTACCTGAGGATATGCTGAATCGTCCCTATGTCTTACTGGTGTGGCGTTATCAACATTTAAGCGGAGACTCCGGGCCTAGGGATATGTTAGCGGTAGATGACATATTGGTTTTTAATGGATCAGACATTGCCTCTGATAGTTTGTCCCTGGCTCTCTATAATCCAAGGATAATAAATGAACAAATTCAACATATTTGTGGTGATCAACCCGGTTTTATAGCACTTGATGTGGTAGATGGAGTGCCACCTTACCAATACATCTGGAATGATAATGAAGGAAATAGCGATGATACGGTAGAAGCAGATATTCCAGGCCAATACACTGTCCTCGTGACAGATGCCAATGGCTGTAAAGTCTCTAAGGTTTTTGATATCGACCACTCATTTACAGCTGTGGACAGTGTAACTCTCTTCCCCGAGTGCAGCCAGGCTATGAATGGCTTGGCCCAAATGCATCTCAGTCAGGCGGAATTGCCCTTGACCTTCCAAACATTTCCCGGTAACATAGATACATATGAGGGTGTCATAGCCCAGTGGGATTTCAATGGGCAAGTGCCATCCGATAGCCCATCACCAAGCATAGGGATCGGAAAAGCCATGCTGATAGGAGGGGCAGTCAATCCCTCAAGTGGTTCTAATGGCGTAGGCTCTAGCGACCCTGCTGAGGAGAATAATCAAGCCTGGCAAACCACTAATTATCCGGCCCAAGGCGAAGGAACAGGTGAGACAGGTGTGCAGTTTAATATCAGTACTGAGGGTTACGAGGGTATTACTTTTTCTTTCGACCAACGATTAAGCAATACCACATCCACTTCATGGAGGGTAGGGTATACTATAGATGTGCATGCAGACCCAGTAGTTTGGGTCGAAGGCGAAGTGTTTGATATCATCGCTCAGCATGAAGGAACAGGAGATACATGGTTTAATCATCGAGAAGTTGACTTGTCTCATGTATCAGAGTTGGACGATAATCCTAATGCTGCTTTCCGGGTGGTGTCAGTTTTCAAGCCTGGACAAGACTTCTATGAGCCTGCTCGATGGTCCTCTCAATATGCCGGTGGTACATCCAGATATGATATGGTGACCGTCACAGGTAGACCAAAGCAACACGTGTTAAATATTGAAAACTTATCTGAAGGTGTTTATAGAATCGATATCACTGATGCTAAAGGCTGTCTTATCAGTGAAGATATTTCTATTTCTGGTATATCAGCCGGTACGGAATTATCACTTACAGGTTCATTGCAGTCAATGGTAGGCGATAGTGTCACTTACAGGGTTGATTCTCAAGAGACCATAGACTCCATAAAGTGGAATGTTCAGAATGGTATCATTGTGGATCAACCTAGCGAAGACGAAATCATCATACTATGGATGATAGATGGAGAAGGAGCGGTAAGTGCCCAGACTTTCCTTTCCAATGCATGCGTCATTTTTGATACGATATTTGTCGAAGTTCAAGACATGAGTACATCAATGCAGATCAATCATGACTCTGATATTGACATTCAAGCCTATCCTAATCCTTGTCAGGATTTTATCGTCTTTGAAGCAGAAAGTCTTGAAAATTTTGATTTAGAAATCAGAACGGCTGGTGGTATCTTGATTGCGTCTTATGAAATTTTAGGTCATGGAGAGCGCATTAATCTGGAAAATTTATCACCGGGATTGTATATTTACCACATTTTTATTGATGAAGATAAAGTGTTGACAGGGAACTTTATAAAAATTTAAGTTGAGGTAGAATATTTTTTATGAGCGTCACATTATCTATAGAAAGTGAATAGACGTGAAGTATAGAAGTGTTTGTCCTTTTTTGTTTTGCTTTATTGGATTCAGAAATCTTCAATACTATTTATAGAAGTAAAGGGATGATGTCTTTAAACAAAAAGAAGTTATCAAAATAGATCGCGTCACCAAACACTTAATCCTTATTTCAGTGAGTAATACAAACGAAGAAAAACTAGTCGATGTCAAAAATCTGAGCTACTATCCTCATAGAAGGATAAAAGCTACCATAGCGTTTTTGAAGAAACATGCTCCACCACCCCGATCAATTTTAGACCTTGGTGTAGATAATATGTTGTCTGATATCATGCGTCAGGAAGGCTATCATGTTGACAATACCAGAGGAGAAGACCTTGATGTGAATTACCAAAGTGTTATTGAAAGTGAGGCAGAACTCATTACTTCTTTTGAGATATTTGAGCACATGGTAGCACCGTACAATCTTCTTAGCCAAATACCTCAGGGTAAGCACCTCATCAGTACCGTGCCACTAAAGGTTTGGTTTAAGAAAGCGCATTGGCACCCTACAGATCCGAGAGATAGACACTACCATGAGTTCGAGCCACGACAATACGATATGCTACTAGAGAAAGCAGGCTGGCAAATTAAAGCCTCAGAGACCTGGTCTTTTCCGGCTGGTAAGGTCAATGGCATCAGACCATTACTTCGCTTCTTTTACCCAACTTTTTATGCGGTATTTGCAATTAAGGAGTAGTATTAACAATTCATTTTCAAACAAAGACCTATAAAGTTTTGTTTATTTCGTTATGATTACTCATAGTCTTAGTAAGTTTGTTGGTTTTATAGTTTTGCTTATGGTTACAAATGTGACTTTCAGTCAGCGTGTCGACGTCATCTCAGTACCGGAGCTTCAGTCCATCATCAATACCAACAACGACACCACTTACGTTATAAACTTCTGGGCGACTTGGTGTAAGCCATGTGTAGAGGAAATGCCTTACTTCGAAGCATTGCACGATAAGTATGAAGGTGAAAAGGTCAAAGTTGTGCTCATAAGTCTTGACTTTAAGAGCCAATTGGACAAACGCGTCGTGCCCTTTGTAGAGAAAAGAAAGCTAAAACCCTATGTCGCATTACTGGATGGCGGTAATCCCAATGACTGGATCGACCTGGTTGATCCCTCATGGTCCGGTGCTATACCTGCCACATTATTTGTTGCAGGAGACAAAAGGAAATTTCTTGAGCAGAGTTTTCACGACTTAGAATCAATAGAAACCATTATTCAATCTATAAATTAATTTGACATATGAAAAAGTTCTTATTTGCTGTATTGGCAATGGTCGTATGGACGACCTCTTTCGCTTCAGACATTAATGATCCACCCGTAGAAGACGGTCTCAAGGTCGGAGATGTCGCTCCTGATTTTAAACTCAGAAGTACTTCTGGTATCTGGGTCTCACTCAATAATTATGAAAATGCCAAAGGGTATATCGTTGTATTCACTTGTAACCATTGCCCCTGGGCCGTTAAATATGAAGACAGGCTTATTGAACTTCATAACACTTTCGAGCCACTTGGCTATCCGGTAATTGCCATCAATCCTAATGATCCTCAAGTGCAGCCGGAGGACAGCTACACCAAAATGATCGAGAGAGCTAAAGAAAAAGATTTTCCATTCGAATATTTAATTGATGACGGTCAGCAGGTCTATCCTCAGTATGGTGCTACCAAGACACCTCATGTATATGTATTAGATCGCACCAGGACAGTAAGATATATTGGTGCTATTGATGATAACCCTGAGGATGCTTCAGCTGTTACTGAGCCATATGTGGCAAAAGCAATAGGTGCCATCGAGCGCGGTCAGGCTGTGGATCCACAGACTACTAAAGCTATAGGCTGCACCATTAAAACAAAGAAAAAGTAAGCTGTACCTGAGAAATATTTATTTGGTTTTGTCATCGTGTCGGTGGCAAAACCTTTTTTTTACCACTTCTCTCGCTTGACTAGTGTGTAGAAGTCCTTATCCAGTTTGAGATATCCCTGTTCATACACAAAGAAATAATGCTTGCCGGCTTTAGTCGTATAGATATTAGTGAAGTAGGTAAAATTAAAACCCTTGTCTCTCAGCATAGAGCCGTGTACTGTATGCTTCCCATTAGGATTTAGCTCTTCGAGTATCCGCCGGTTTTTTCGGAGGATTTGATTCACCCGTTTTATAGTCTTATTGGTATAGTTGTTTTGACGATTATTGTAGGCATTGCGACAGCTGTCCGTACAAAATTTTTTGTCAGATCGACCTCTAAAAGGTTCTCCACATTCTAAACAGGCTCTTTTCATGGGGCAATGAAGCTTGGTTACAATTATAAAAATAACAAAAATTTTGCCAAACTTGTAATGGTGTGGTTGTATTTCATATTTTTGATTTGTTTTTAACCCCTATATCGGTTTAAAACGGATCACTTCTTTTTTCTGGGGACTAACACATGAAAATTCTACGGATCAATGATTGGCTAATCAGTTTATAGCCATTTTTGTGATAAGAACTTGTGAGAAATACATACATGTGACTGTATACATATAGTTG
>SLDF01000405.1 GCA_007125435.1 Saprospiraceae bacterium | reverse complement strand
TCTTCCAGCTTATTCGAATAAGGAGGCGTAATCAATACTTGTACATTTATTTGTTGGGCGGATAGTTTAATTCCTCCTCCAATGATCAATAATATTAATGACCATTTTATAAGTGTGGCAGATATTGCATTAGTAGTATACATAGTTTATTTAATTGAGTTCTGACAGCTGATTCAATAGCGCAAAAGTCTTCCAAAAGCAGTTTTCTTAGGTTAAATCAAATTGTAACAAGTGTAAAAAAGTATTAAATAAGCTTTGGGCTACTTCTAAGACCCCCTGAATTGATCGGGAAAGTTGAGAGGGGTGTATTTCGTTTTGTCACTTTGGGCATCACCCTCCTCCTATCGTCGTCGGGTCGCTACAGCCTGTCCCCAAATATTTGGTGGACTCCGGAGCTCGCTGTTCGCTCGGTCCTGCGGACTCACTCGCATACGCTCATGACCCACTCCGCATCGCTGATGCATTACTAGAGAAAACAGCATATTAAAGTACCCCCGTTGAGGGTTTTGATTCAGACGATTTGTGAAGAAGTAGAGCCCCTTATCACAGCAGAGGATGAAACCCAAGGCGACAAAATCAAATGCTTCCATTTAAATGGTACAAACTCTTCTCTTCTTTTTATTTCACTAATCTTTATGATAATACTCCGCCAATTTCAACTCGGACTATCCGATAGGTTTTTGTAATGAGTGTTTAATTGCTTGTAGTGAATCACATGGATTAAAGTTCCTGTACACTATGTGCAGTGGCATCATATCCATTGCTTAACATTCAATTCAAGAGCTGAAATGTCGATTCTTTAAATTAAAATATCCGATAATTCCAAATTGAATAAAAACTAGTAAAGTCGCGACCAGTAAAATCCCCCATTTGAATGAAATACATGCCCAAAGAAGATATACCGTTAATGAATTCCAGAAATTGTAAGCTGTACATATGACTAGGATAGCACTTGAAATCACCTGGAGAGTAAAAGCAACAAAAGGAGTCAATGCCACTATTGGAGGAAGTAACGAGTATCGACTTCGCATACTGTATTTGAGTAATACAGCAAGAAATATTACAGGAATCAAGAGTACCGCTACATCAAAGGTAAAGACATAAAACAAGTAGTATTTTCTAACCGTGGTCCCTAAACCCTCTAACGTTGCAATGTATTGAAACGGCTGAATCACAATGCTCCACTCTGACAATTTCGTACTACCCGTCCATGTCTCCAGGTCACTTTGTGCTTCAGGGACAATAAAAAAGATAATGAATATAGACAGCCCTCCCAGTACGAATACATTCAATTTGGAGCTAAGTAATTCAACGATTGTTTTTAGAACATATATCAATGGTTGTAAAGTTTTATCTGTCTCAAAATTGGGTAATCTTTGGTTTTAAAAGTTTCAACAATACCTCAAGAAGTCTTAAAAAGTGTAAAAAAATCAACTCAATCCCTTTAGTAAGCAATGAATATTGAATCTTAAACCTTATTTTTGAAGTAATAACTAACACCGACACAATGAATGAGAGCATCCTCATGGTAGATGACGATCTTAGCTTAAGTCCGATGACCAAGGAGTATCTGGAGGCCAAAAGATACTGTATCACCCTCGTACACAGTGGCGAAGAAGGATTAAATGCTTTCAAGGCCTCTAATTTTGATCTATGTATTTTAGATATACAAATGCCAATGAAAGACGGCTATTTGTTGGCTGAGGATATTAGAGCCATAGATCCTCAAATGCCTATAATTTTCCTCACCGGATTACATAATAAAAAAGATAGAATAAAAGGACTCACCCTTGGTGCAGATGATTACATCACCAAGCCATTCAGCATGGAAGAGTTGTACCTGAGAATAAATAATATACTTAAGCGGATAGGTGTACAGTCAATAGATGAAAGGAGTCAGCAAGTGGAAATTGGTCTATACACTCTCGATCCTGAATCAAGAGTACTCACCGGCCCATTGGGAAATAGAAAACTTACGGCCATTGAATCCCAGCTATTGTCTATGTTATACCAAAGAAAACACCAGGTGCTTAGCCGGGATGCCGCTCTAGTAAAAATATGGGGGGATGACCAACATTTGCACGGACGAAGCCTAAATGTCTATATTTCAAAACTTAGAACTTTTTTAAAGGAGGATGACCAAATAGAAATACTCAATGTACATGGCGTAGGCTACAAACTAGTGTTTAAATAACTGCTTTCCCGATTAAGTAATAAAAGCTTTCCCAGTACTGGCCGGCGTGTCTATTCTCTTTGACATGGAGTACTTTACCTCCACATGATTCTATACATGCTATTACTTCTTGACTCGGAATCCCATACATTTCCATAATTGGTCTTCTTAGAATTGACCATTTTAAACGATTAGACAGTAGTAAAATACGTCTATGTAAAGATGGTGGTATGCCCAAAAACTTTGAAACCTTCTGGAATAAGCTCTTATTTTCCCGATCTAAGCGAGAGCGAGAGGGCAATTGAAACAAGCAGATACCATCAGGCTTTAGAAGCCGCACAAATTCGTGAATATATCGCTTCGCATATTTCGGCGCCATATGTTGAAGTGTGATATTTGAATAAATAAAATCAAAAGAAGCCTCTTCAAAAACAGCCAAATTATCTACCTCGTTAAGCACAAAGCTCAGGTTTGATTTACTGTTGTGCTCTACTCTTGCCTGTGCAATCATAGAAGGTGATATGTCTACACCTATTACTTCATCAAAATGAGGACCTAATGCCACAGACAACCGACCAATACCACAGCCGAAGTCCAATGCCTTTTGACCACCAAGACTATAGCCCTTATTGCCCAGATAGCGTTGCACTCTAAGGATTTCGCGCTCACCTGTTTGGTAAAATGCACATCTGTCCCATTGTCCATTTTCTTTGCCGGGTCTGGTATTGATGGCATACATTGCATCCTTACGGCTAAATTCATCCCAATGTCTCTGTAAGTCTTTTAGTTCCATCCAAAAATTTAAGCTAATGTAAAGAAAATTAGAAGACATTGGTAGAGGAATCAGGGTGCATTTCAAAATATCGTTTTTTCGGGTATTGCATCAGCGATGTGTAAGGGTGGCGACGGCAGGAGCCAGACTCAGCGTAGCAATAGCGAAGCTGAGGCCGACCGTTTAGGGAGCCCTGGAACGTAGCGACCCGA
>SLDF01000235.1 GCA_007125435.1 Saprospiraceae bacterium | reverse complement strand
TGTGAAAGGGTGGCGACGGCAGGAGCCAGACTCTGCGGAGCGATAGCGAAGCAGAGGCCGACCGTTCAGGGAGCCCTGGAACGTAGCGACCGCGCGACGCAAGGAGCGGGGGGATGCCCAAATCATCAAACCGAAATATATCTACGACAATAAAAATAGCTCTAGGGTATCGTAAAAAAGCTTCCTCAACTCAGTGATCAAGGGTCTTTGTATATTTTTATCAGACTCATTTGCATTTCATGGATTGATTTTATGAAATGGTGAGATTTACATTGTATTTTTGTAAAACATCTAATAACAAGTGAAATGTCATGACTAGAATTTTTATCACCCTAATTATTGGTTTATTGTGTATCAGTACTGTTGATGCTCAGATTTTGAGAGACATAAGAAGGCAGGCTACTCGTAATATCGAGAGGCGTATGCAGCAGAAAGCTGTGGAGGTCATATCGGATGAGATTGCAAGGAGGGCGTATCAGCCTATAGAGCAAGCGCTGGATAGTATGCTAAGAGCCTCTTTCAGAGATAGTCTTGATAATGGAGAGGAGGTCGACTGGGAAAAAGCAGGTGAAGCCTATGCCAATTTCTTAAGAGGGATGAATGCTGCTGTTGATCTGCCGGAGCGATTTACCTTTGATCTGGCTATGACCATCGAGTCTACCGATGAAAAGGGTAAGACGAATGAAATGATCATGCATTACTCTAAAGATAAGCCGATTCTCGGCATAGAAAACTTTGAGAGTGAGAATGAAAATCAGTTTATGGTCATTGATATGGAGCAAGATTTGATTGTCCTGTATACGACTGATAAGAAGGGTAACAAGAGTGCCCAAGCCATACCTTCAATGCTCGGGCTCATGGGCGGCATGGCTTCTTCGACTATCGATGATGAAGATTACAAAATAGAGCGTACAGGAGCTACGAAGTCTATTTTGGGCTATTCTACACGGCTCTATAAAAGCACAACTGATGATGAATATGTAGAGAGCTATGTCGCTGAAAACTTTCCTATTTCCTGGCAGAATAGCTTCGGGCCGTATCTTGAGAAGTTCGCTCCACATACTTACTCAGAGACTGCCAATGCCTATAATGGTATGGTCCTGGAGTCCACTACGACCTCCAAAAAAGACGATAGTAAAGTCAATGTGTGGAAAACGACTCATATAAACACGGATACTCACCATATCATCAATGCTGAATATGAACTCAGGCCACTCATTCCTGATGAGGATTATTGATGACCACTTGGTTTTTACTTTTGCCAAAGGCTATGTGGGATGTACGTGGTTCTGAATTATGTGTCGTATTTTTTCAAGCATTAATAGTGAGTTTAAGAAAGAGTACTCTGCTTGGTTTTATTTGATTACTGTAGGTTCAGCATTGCTCACTTTCGACATTATTTATTTTATTGCTATTCAAAAACAATTATCATTTAGATTGAATTACTCCTATTCTATCGTAAATTCAGATAGTATGTAATTAGTACTTCGTCCGCCTTCATTACTGTCTTTCAGTATACCTTTTACTACCAAATCTTTTATGTCACGTAATGCAGTATCAGTCGACACTTTGGTGATCTTAGCCCACTTTGAAGTTTTTAATTTTCCATCGAATCCATCAAATAGTTTGTTAATAATGATTCGTTGTCTTTCATTGATTTCGGTATTTTCGTGCTGTTTCCAAAATTCAGCCTTCAGTAAAATACGCTTTGTCATGTTTTCGGTAACGAGCATGGCGTTTTTTAGACAATGTAAAAACCATTCAAGCCATTTGGTAATGTCACCAGAGCTATGTTGCACTTTTTTTAGCACCTCATAGTAGCGTTTACGTTCTATTAAAATTTGACTTGACATACTGTAAAAGCGTTCACTACTCCCTTCTGCACGTGCAAGCAGCATGTCAGTTATGGCTCGACCAATTCGACCGTTTCCATCATCAAATGGGTGAATGATAATAAACCAAAAATGACCAATACCTGCTTTAATGACATCGTCGAGCTGGTTGTTATTATTAAACCAGTCTAAAAACTTGTCCATTTCAGGTTTGACCAGTTTTTGTTGTATCGCCTCATAGTGTATTTTTTCTTTTCCCATAGCTCCTGACACTATTTGCATTTCGCCTGTGCGATATTTACCGACTTCTATCTTATAAGGTCCGCTATATCCTGTGGGGAAAAGTGCTGCATGCCAACCAAATAATCTTTTATCCGTTAAAGGCAAAGCGTAACGCTGAGTTGCATCTAACATCATTTCAACAACGCCCTCTATATGACGACTACTTGGTACGAGCCCTGCCGCATTAATCCCTAATCGTCTGGCAATTGAAGAGCGAACCTGGTCATAGTTGAGCAATTCGCCTTCTATTTCACTTGATTTTACTACATCTAAAGTAAGAGCTTTAAGTGTAGCCTCTTCTTTTTCTGAAAAACCTAGGGCATTCATTTGTCCAATAATTTTGCCCTGCATTAGTTTTACTTCACCAAACACAGCATTTATTGCCTTTTCATTCCAGGTAAAATTTGTCCAATTTTTATGTTCGTAAATGTATTTTGCCATTTTATATCGATGATGATGCGGCAAATATAAAGAATATTCGCCGCATTAATGCGGCGAATAAGCAGCTTTTTCCACTGTAAACCATTTACAACCTGCGAATACCGCACCTTTTACTAAGGGATCTGTAAGCATTTCTATCTGTTTGAGATGTGCATGGATATGAGGTGGATTACGCAATTTTTTAAGCATTAATAATTGCGGGTTTAGTTTTAACCCGGTTTATGCATTAGAAAATCCCTGCCCGCCACCTGTCGATGGCAGCAGGCGGGTATTACGGCTTCAAATGGCTTCAAAATAAGTCGCTTTGCTTGATTTTGTTCAATCACCGTAGGGGGGACTATGGCTCATTCACAAAATCACTTATTTTTTCGCCATTTTAACCCTCATTACGAATTTCCAATGCATAATCCGGGTTTAACTTATTTGCTTTTACATATATTTGGACTCGAATTTCAAATCAGATCACATTGAATAAGACGAAGTCAAGCTGGGTAGATACTTTTTTATCCTACATAGAGCGTGCCGGTAATGCCCTGCCTCATCCTGCTACATTATTTGCCGGATTTGCCGGATTTGTCATTTTGTTGAGTTGGGTATTGAGTCTTTTTGATCCTACTGTCATTCATCCGGGCACCGGGGAAGAAATTCAAGTGGTCAACCTTGTTTCTGCGGAAGGTCTGCACTTCATTTTAACTAAGATGATCGTCAATTTCACAGATTTCGCACCTCTGGGAACAGTCTTGGTGTCTTTGCTGGGAATTGGTATAGCAGAAGGGTCGGGTTTGATCGGCGCTGTCTTGCGGTTGATTGTGCTCAAGTCTCCACCGAAGCTTTTGACTGGTGTCATTGTTTTTGCCGGTGTCCTGTCGAATACAGCCAGTGAGGTGGGCTACGTATTATTGGTGCCATTGGCAGCCATTATTTTCCTGGCGGCAGGTAGACATCCATTAGCGGGTCTTGCTGCTGCATTTGCCGGTGTGTCCGGGGGCTACAGTGCCAATCTTCTTCTCGGCACTATTGATCCATTGCTAGCGGGTCTGTCACAGGAGGCTGCTCAGATCATCATACCGGATTATGAGGTGAATCCGGCTTGTAATATATACTTTATGATCGTTTCTACGTTCTTGATCACGATTTTAGGGACATACGTATCAGAAAAAATTGTAGAGCCTCGACTCGGTACTTATAATGGCCCTGAAGAACCCGAAGAAATAAAGCCTGTATCAGCAGAGGAAAAGCGAGGTTTGTTATTTGCAGTTGTTGCGACCATTGGTTTTACGGCTTTCTTACTTGGTGGGTTGATTCCTGAGTATGGTTATCTACGCAACCCAGAGACAGGTGATATTTTGAAGTCACCTTTTATGTCGGGTATTGTAGCCCTTCTATTTCTGGGTTCCGGTATTGTCGGTATAGCGTATGGTGTTGGCGCTAAAACCCTCAAAAATGATAGCGACGTCATGAAAGGTATGTCCAAGAGTATGGAAACATTGGGCTCTTATATTGTCCTTGTGTTTTTTGCTGCTCAGTTTGTCGCTTACTTTAATGAAACAAATATAGGATTGTTATTTGCTGTCCAGGGTGCAGAGTTGTTGAAGGCATCAGGCCTGGGGCCGATTCCACTTATGATCGCATTTGTAGGCGTTTCTGCCATCATCAATTTAGTGATGGGCAGTGCATCAGCGAAATGGGCCATTATGGCTCCTGTGTTCATCCCAATGTTTATGCTTTTGGGATATTCACCTGAATTTACTCAGGTGGCCTATAGGGTAGGCGATAGTGTGACCAACATTATTTCACCGATGATGTCTTACTTTGCACTTATTGTCGCATTTATACAAAGATATGACCCAAAGGCTGGTATAGGGACAGTTATTTCTACAATGTTGCCCTATTCGATCGTTTTCTTGATAGGCTGGTTAATCATGTTGACCATTTATATCATATTTGATTTGCCTTTGGGACTGGGCGCAGGTATGTTTCTTGAAGGGATGACGGGGGGATAGGCGTGGACGTTTTACGACCTTTATTACCATATTTCTTCTGAGGTTTTTATGTAAAGACATTACAAAGCATTTTGACAAATGAAAACCCAATAAATGAGAACAATAAAAGTGAGGCATTGTCCTATTTCAGGATACTGGATTGAACAAAGAAAAGTGGTTTCAATAACTTAATGTGATTTACTGATATCATTATTATTTAATCAATTGCCTCGACATTATATAACCATAAAAATGAGCTTAAAAATGAAAAATATTACTGTAATTGGAGCGGGCACCATGGGCAATGGCATAGCGCATGTATTTGCCATGAATGATCATATCGTTAACCTTTGCGATGTTTCAGAGGATGCACTCTCTAGAGGTGTGGCCACTATTACTAAGAATCTGGACAGAATGGTCGCCAGGGAGAAAATCGACGAACAAAAGAAAAGTGCTACACTTTCTAACCTTACAACATTTACAAATCTGGAAGAAGCTGTGGCTAATGCGGATTTAGTCGTAGAAGCCGCTACAGAAAGAGTAGACTTGAAGCTGAAGATATTCGAAACATTAGATCAGTCAGCGCCGGCACATACCATATTGGCGACCAATACCAGTTCTATCTCTATTACGAAAATAGCAGCTGTGACGAGTAGGCCGGATAAGGTCATCGGCATGCACTTTATGAATCCGGTGCCAATCATGAAACTTGTAGAGGTCATTAGAGGTTATCTGACTTCTGATGAGGTTTGTGATCAAGTATTTGCTGTATCGAAAGACCTAGGTAAAATCCCTGTAGAGGTTAATGATTATCCAGGTTTTGTTGCTAACCGCATATTGATGCCAATGATTAATGAGGCCATCATGACGCTTCATGAAGGTGTAGCAGGGGTGGAAGAAGTAGATACTGTTATGAAGTTAGGTATGGCTCACCCTATGGGTCCATTACAACTGGCTGACTTTATTGGACTTGATGTTTGTTTAGCTATCTTGCGCGTATTGCACGATGGCTTTGGTAACCCAAAATATGCACCTTGTCCACTCTTGGTTAATATGGTGACAGCCGGACACCTAGGCATCAAATCCGGAGAAGGTTTTTACAAATACATAAAAGGGTCCAAAGAATTAGTCGTAAGCCCTTTGTTCAAATCATGATTTTTGGTATATTGGTTGCCATTGATGATTTTTATCGGTGGGCTGATGTGTTTTAGTGTACTTGTAGTATGCGGCTTGCACTATGCGGACTGAAAAAAATAACACTTAAATTTATAAGACACAAATGAGCCTCACCATATTGTCAGCTTCTGCGGGATCGGGTAAAACCTATCGTCTCACCAGAGAATTTGTAAAGCTTTGCTTACAGTATGATGACCCTTCCTCAGCTACTTCTACAGTAGCTATGACCTTTACCAATAAGGCCACTGCTGAAATGAAGGCAAAAATTCTTGAGCTTCTGGCATCTCTGTCAAAAGGAGAGGAAGCCATTGGGCCATATGATGTCTTATTCGACATAGCTGATAAACTAGGGCCGGAAAAACTAAGTGAAAGATCTGAAAGGGTATTGCGCCACTTACTTAAGCATTATCATTTTTTTAATGTATCAACAATAGATAGTTTTTTTCAGAAACTCATCAGGCAGTTTCAAAGAGAACTAAGCCTCAACCAATCTATGCGTGTAGAGCTTGATCAGTCAATGGTCATTCAAGAGAGCATAAAGCTATTGCTTGACAATTTGCAGGTGCATAGTGATGCCTTTAAGTGGTTATCAGGCTGGCTCATGGATAACCTGGAAGACAATAAATCCTGGGATTTTAGGTCTGAGTTAGAGTCTTTGGGGCATGAACTGTTCAAAGAAGGCGTGACAGATGATTGGGAACAGTTGTCCACTGCTGATCTTGAATCAGCGTTTAAAGGCATGAGAGGATACATAAATGTTTTCGATGAGACTTGCCGGTTAGTCCAGAGCGATGTTAGAGCGATTTTATCAGAGGCTAATCTGAGTCCTACTGATTTCAGTGGTGGTAAAAATTCCTTTATGTCCTCATGGCTTAAGGAGGGGCGTTCTATGTTTGACATGCCACCATCCTTTAATGAAAAGGTTACCAATCCGGAAGAATGGTTTTCCAAAGCTAAGCGTTCGACTTTTCTTCCCATTGTCGAACCTTATATAAGCGACATACTAGACCAATATGCCATTATTGAGCATGCTATAGAAGAAGACCAGGGCAGATACTTATCCTATAAAGCGGTCTTGAGCCATTTTAGAACATACGTCGCTCTTAGATTTATCTATGATGCATTACAAGATTGGTGCAGACAAAATGATGTCATACTGATCTCCGAAGCCAATAAGCTGGTTGCTCGCATTGTCTTGAACAATGACTCTACAATGTTGTATGAAAAATCAGGGCAACGGTATAAACAAATCATGGTAGATGAATTTCAGGACACCTCAGGTCTTCAATGGACGAATATTAGCCCACTTATTCGCGAGTCATTGGCTACTGATAATGCATCTCTAATAGTTGGAGATGTCAAACAGTCTATTTACCGATGGCGAAATGGTGACTGGCAAATCATGTACAGCGGTGTAGAACAAGACCTATCGAGTTTTAAGACTAAGATCATTAAAGAATCTTTGGATAACAATTGGCGAAGTGACCCCTCTATTGTCGACTTCAATAATAAATTCTTCAACACATCAACAGACTTTTTAGTCGACCAGGTCAATATTGACGATCTTACTGATCTTGCAGAGCACGGGCTTTTTCAATCCATCCATACCATTTATAGCGATGTCGTCCAGAATGCCAAACGAAAAACCATGCCTCAGGGTGGGGTAGAGGTCACTATCCTCGATCCTGATGGTCAAGATGGAAGGGACTATGCAGAGTTCATTCAGACGCATGATGACCCCGGCAACGCACCGGCAAAATACTGGCTGAAGACATCTCTTGATGAATTATTTCAAAGCGGGAAGTCACCGGGAGATATCACTATTCTTGTCAGGACAACAAAGGAGAGCAATCTTATCGTAGGCTGGTTTCAGGAATGGGCTAAAGCAGACAGCTCCGATAGGTACAAAGTCATTTCAGAGAGTGGATACAAATTGGCTTCGGATAAGGTTGTTCAGTTGCTGATACATTGCTTATACTTCAGAGTCAATCCGTCCTTGAAGGCTAATAAGCTACAAATCTATGCCTTGTGGAGTGAAGTCGTCAGAGAAAATGCTGAATTTCAATTTTCAAACTGTGAGTCAGATCCACTATTTGAAGAAGCTTTAACCTTTATTTTGACGCAAGCGTATTCGACATTGACAGACTTCCTTGTTGACATCGTAAGACAATGGAACTTGTCAGAGGTTTCTCCGGCTCATTTAAGTTCATTTCTAGACGTCGTCAGAAAATATGAGTCAGAGTACGGAAATGATCCATTTGACTTCATGGCGTATTGGGACCGATCAGGGACAGTTCACAGCATAGCATCCAATCACAGTGCTGACGCTGTTCAGATCATGACTATTCACAAGTCTAAAGGACTTCAGTTCAATACCGTGCTTTTGCCTTTTACAGATGCAGCTATAGGCTCATCACCCTCTAACAAGAGCATTGTCTATGTAGAAGCGCCTCATGACGCTTTCATGAGCAATCTGGGGAAAGTTCCTGTGGGCCATTCGAAATCGGGACTAAAGGATACATTTTTCCAGCCTTTCTTTGTCGAAGAGACTATATTGAGACTCATTGATGATCTCAACTTGCTGTATGTGGCCTTTACCAGATCAGTAGAGCGCTTGCATATCGCTGCACACCTTTCAAAGCTTAAGACGGATAAGACCCGCAGTAAGTCAGCCGGTGGTTTTATCAGAGATAGTATTGAACGATTTTATGAAGGCGAAGCTGAGGATTTTGTATATCGGTTTGGACATCGACTTACACCAGAAGCAGCGCAAGTCAAGAAGAATACAACCGAGCTCAAAGAGATAGATAAGCTCACTTTCAGGGCCAATCGCATGTCCACAGGTTCATGGCTTCCCAGAGAATTAACATCAATCGTCAGTGATGGAGCAGATCAACCGCTCACGCCTCAGATAGAGGGTGTTATATTGCATGATATCATGGCCGATCTTCGATCTATTGATCAGCTTGATAGTGTTATGAACAGAATGAAACTGGAAGCCAAAATCCCCGAGATGCACTACGAGGATATTTATGAAAAAGCAAGTCGCTTTCTCCAAAACCCTGAAATCAAATCCTGGTTTGATCCTTCTTTGACTGTCCAGTCAGAAAAAGAAATCCTGGAAGTCGATGGTAAAGCTTATAGACCAGATCGGGTCATTCTGAAGAAGGATAAAACTATCCTTATTGACTTTAAAACAGGTGAGAAACGTACGAGCCACCATGCCCAAATTAAAAAATACGCCAGCCTTTTAGAGCGAATGAATCTCCCTGGTATTGAGTGTTATTTGGCCTACTTTTCGCCCGTTAGCATAGTGCAAGTGGATCCGGTTCGCTGAGTATGCTGCCAACTTGTATATAGCACTAATGGTTTATAAAGTATCGCGCATATGAGACTTGTCCGAAAAAAAAATGCGATTGCCCTCGACATCAATAAAACCATAGTTGTCAAAAACACGGCTGAAAATGTCGTTCTCAAAAGCATCTACTATTTTCTTGTCCTCGTCATATTGATATAAACAATTGTAAAGGAGTAGACCGTTGTCACTGAGCCTCGATTTCAACATCTCACAGTAATCCTCTCCCAGCATGTGCTCCGGAATTTTATCATCTACGAATACATCCATACATATCATGTCAAAGCGATCATTATTACCGGCTATGAAGCTATAAGCATCAGCCGATATGATCTCACAGTCGGACTCCAACCTGCTTAGACTGTACCGCGACGCTAAGTCTATGACGCTTTCATCCTTTTCTATCAAAGTGAACCTGGGATAGCAGTAAAATTTATGTTCTAGCATATATGGGATGGATCCCAGACCCATGCCAAGCACCAGTACAGAAGTTATCTGATCCCACGGCTTTTTTACCATCATAAAAGCCTCTAAAAAGTTGACATAATAATCATCGTAAGAATAGATGGCATGATCCGAGGTGAGCATCAATCTTCCTTTTTTTAGGACAACCTCCAGCGCCTGGCCATTATCTCCAATGGATTTATCGATCGGCAATTCATTGATATACGATAGCCAATGTTTCCACCTGGGTATAGATTTTATGCTTCTTCCTTTTTTGGCTTGTCCCATGTTCTATATTGAGCCGTCTGATCAAATATGTTCTTATAAATATTTTGATCATTTTCGTTAAGGTATTTATCACGACGAGCCATGACTCTGTCCATAGTTTCCATGGCATCGTCCAATCTATAGGTTTTAAACCCGGACTTGCCACCCCAGCTAAAGCTTGGAATGAAATTTCGCGGAAAACCATCACCAAAAATATTGGCAGACACACCAACGACAGTTCCTGTGTTGAACATGGTGTTTATGCCGCATTTGGAATGATCACCCATGATCAAGCCACAGAATTGCTCGCCTGTCGGCATGAATCGACCATCAGGGTATGACCACAGCTTTACCTCTTTATAATTATTCTTAAGATTAGAGCCATTAGTGTCAGCGCCGATATTGCACCATTCGCCTATGACAGAATTGCCCAGGAAGCCATCATGAGCCTTGTTAGAGTAGGCCTGGAATACAACATTATTGACTTCTCCTCCCACCTTGCAATGAGGCCCAATCGTCGTAGCACCATATATTTTGGCTCCCATCTTGACAACGCCATGATCTAGAATCGCTATCGGACCTCTCAGGTTGGCTCCTTCCATGACTTCGCTATATTTGCCAATATAGATAGGCCCCTTTGTCGCATTAAGTGTAGCGTATTCTACTTTAGCGCCTTCTTCGATGAATATATTGTCAGCCTCTATCAGCCTATTGGTTCCACTTATTGGCATGGAGCTTCGCCCCCTAGTCAAAAAACGAAAGTCCATCTCGATGGCATACTTGTTGAACTTGAAAATATCATATGGACGCCTGATCATGACTAAATGCCTTGAATCTACCTCGTATCCAATCA
Source organism: Saprospiraceae bacterium (assembly GCA_007125435.1). Lineage (GTDB taxonomy): Bacteria > Bacteroidota > Bacteroidia > Chitinophagales > Saprospiraceae > SLDF01. Next base: position 1,169 of record SLDF01000235.1, on the reverse strand, counting down.
AATCCTGAAGTTCCTCACCATTCATCAGACGTTCGAACTGACTCTCCGGCAGCCGAGCAGCAATCAATTCGCCCTGGTGCATAAGTGCCTCATTCATCTTCAGCTCCTTGATTCTGAGTATGATGAGTTCATTGGGTATCACTGCTCCATTGATGACCCAGTTTCTGTCTTTTATTTGTATGGGATATTTTTCTGATAAATAATCCTGAGTAATATAAGATACTACACCATCCATCCACATCGACCACTTCTCGCGAATGGTCAAGATGCCTACTCTGAGATCACACACCGGCCTGGTATAGGTCAGCGGCAATAGCTGATCTCTCACATCACTATCAAATAATATTAAATTGTTCATGTTGGATTATAGTTTTTAAAAATGGCCTCAGTAAAAATACTTCAACGCTCAATTTCCCAAATTTAATCTATTGTCACAGTATATTCTTCGTTTTGGTCAAAAATATGTGAATCACTGCATCGGTCATTATGAAATCCATTCAATAATGCACAAAAAAAAAGCCCCAAGGATCTCTCAGGGCTTTTTTATCTTAAGAAAAAATCTTTCTAGCTTTTCTTAGCAAACTTTGCAAATTTCTTGTTGAATTTGTCTATACGCCCTGCACTATCTACAAACTTCATTTTACCCGTGAAAAATGGGTGAGAGTAACTGGATATCTCCAGCTTTACAAGCGGGTACTCATTGCCGTCCTCCCATTTGATCGTCTCCCTTGATGGTGCACACGACTTTGTCAAAAAGGCTTCATCACACGAGAAGTCCTTGAATACCACTAATCTATAATTTTCTGGATGAATATCTTTCTTCATGTCTTTTATTTTTGAGGCGCAAATATAATGACTTTTTATAGAATCTACCTTACTCTCACAAAAAAATGTTCTAAAATTTACGTCCATCTCATTTCTGATACGCCATTTATTCTATATTGTTAGGTTGGCGTGCCCTCTCTCTATCGTTCGAGGTCGGGCTATCCGCTTGTATTCCTGACTGTCTCATGGGCAGTCACTAGCTGCTCTGTGGCTTCCGCTGGTTGCCCCAGCTCAGCTGTTCCTGCATACCATTCGTCAGCCACTCATATCGCTGCTATCCCTCACGCGGAAGAGAGTTTTTAGCTACAAGCTGCAAGTTACAAGCTGCTAGTTAGATGTATTAT
>SLDF01000003.1 GCA_007125435.1 Saprospiraceae bacterium | reverse complement strand
ATAGCGCTATATTGTGGGTAGAATTTTGGTAAATGAAAATTATAAAAGGTAGTGTATGACGGATAAGATCACATGTCCTAATTGTGGGCATAACTTCGATGTGGAAGAGGCGCTGTCCGGGAAGATGGAGGCGCATTTCAAGGCAGAGTTTGAAAAGAAGGTGGCAGAGCAGGCAAAGCGTTTCAATGCGGAAAAGCTGAAACTGGACAAGGAGCGTGAGCAACTGGAAGCGATGAAGGCGGCACAGGAGGATGTCCTGAAGGCTGAGCTGGCTAAAGCGCTGAATGCTGAGAAAAAGAAAATAGAGGCATCGACGTTGGAGGCATTCGAGGAGAAGATAAAGGCGCTGGAGGAGGAAAATGCACGCCGCAAGTCTGAGAATAAAAAAATGCAAGAGAAGGAGGTGGCTCTGATGAAAATGGAGGCAGCGCTGAAGGAGGAGCAGGAATCGCTGAAGCTACGCATAGAGAAGGAGATGCTGGAGAAACAGAGCGAAATCGAGGAGAAGGCCATGGCTAAAGAAAGGGAAAAATTTGAGTTTGAGCGGATCAAGATGCAGAAGCAAATTGATGATAATAAGAAGCTGGCTGAGGAGATGAAGCGACGCGCAGAGCAGGGGTCTATGCAGCTACAGGGTGAAGTGCAGGAGATTGCTCTGGAGGAATTGCTGAGGAAATCATATCCATTTGACAGGATCGATGAGGTGCCGAAGGGGGTGCGCGGTGCGGATTGTATCCAGACGGTGGTCAATGCCATGCAGCAGGTCTGTGGGACTATTGTCTATGAGAGTAAGCGCACTAAGCACTTTGCGAATGACTGGATCGAAAAGCTGAAGCAAGATCAGGTGACCTGCAAGGCGGATGTGGCTGTACTGGTGACGGAGGCATTCCCTGCGGATATGGATAAGTTTGGCGAGAGAGATGGGGTGTGGATCTGTGGGTTTCATGAGGTGAAGAGTTTGTCTTTCGTGCTGAGAGAGATGATCGTCAAGACCCATGCAGTGAAATCTGCTCAGGACAACAAAGGCGATAAGATGGAATTGCTCTACAACTACCTGACAAGCAATGAGTTTGTCCAGAATATCAATCGCATTGTGGAAAACTACGACGGCATGATCAATCAGCTGAATGCTGAAAAGAAGGCCATGTACAAGCTATGGGCACAGCGCGAAAAGCAAATCTGGGTAGTACAGGAGAATATATCGGCACTGTTTGGATCCATCAAGGGCATTGCCGGGTCTTCATTGGAGACGTCTAATGTGCTGGAGCTGCCCGATCGTACTATTGACGAGTGAGGGTGTTTTTTTGTTTTTTGGCTTTGGGCATCACCCTCCACTTCGTTACGGGTCGCTACGTTACGTGGCTCACTATTCGTTCGGCCTCGATTCCGCTGAGGCTCCATCGAGTCTGGCTTCGCATACGCTACGCCACCACTGCACATCGCTGATGCATGACGAGAAAAAACGACATTTTGAAATACAGTCGATAGGTATTGTAAGTGAATATAAAATAAATGCTTAATGCACCAACGTTTATAAAGTGGATAACATCTATGTAAACGTAAATGCTTTATAAATACTTTTTTACCCGGAGTATGTTTCATATGTGCTCCGGGCATTAAGTTCGCTGGATCAGTTATTGGCATAATTCAGGTTTAAAATACTATTCTCATGAAAAAAGTTGTATTCTTTGCTTTTGTAAGCTTTCTCTTTGTCGGATGTCTGAAGGACAAGTGTGAACAAAGAACCACTTACCTACAATATGAAAGGGTCTATGTCACCCCTGATGAATATCGAAGTCAACCGATAACGTACGATGCTCCACAAGAGCTTCAAGAACCCGGCAAAATTTATTTCTATCGTCACTTCATACTGATCAATGAAGTCCGGAGAGGAATTCACATCATAGACAATGCTGATCCGACAAGTCCTGTAAAGCTGGGATTTATCCATATAGAGGGCAATCACGATATATCTGTCATGAATGATGTATTGTATGCAGATGCCTATTCCGATTTGGTGATCATGGATATATCAAATATACAGCAACCTGTACTCAAAGAAAGGGTAGAGGATGTTTTCAGTTCACGTTATTTTACAGGAGATGAGGGATTGTTGTCTCATCTAGAACCAACAGAGGTAGAAGAAGTCATAGATTGCAGTGATCAACACTTTGGCAGATCTTGGTTTACTAGAGATGGTGCCATCTTTGCAGAGCGAAGTCTTGCACAGAATGCCAATGGCATTGGAACCTTCAATTTTGACGCATCAGGAAGCCCTCAGATGCATACAACAGGTCAGGGAGGTTCTATGGCGAGATTTACAATTACAAAGCATCATCTGTATGTTGTGGGTGATGCTGAGATATTTGCCTTGCCTATCTATGCAGGGGGTCATGTCGGTGAGGCAAGTCGTACACCGTTGCCCTGGGGCATTGAGACCATATTCCCTTATGAGGACTATTTGTTTATTGGAGCCATTAATGGTATGCATATCATGACCTTAGATGATCCCGGCCAACCCAAACATGCGTCGACATTTAGCCATGCTAATGCCTGTGACCCGGTCGTGGTTCAGGATAATATTGCCTATGTGACCTTGAGAGGCGGTACAGCTTGTGGCAGCTTTACCAATCAACTTGACGTTTTAGACGTAACAGATATATTCAACCCAAAATTGCTCCATACATATACCATGGATAATCCACATGGGCTGGCAGTACTGGATAATGACCTCTTTATTTGTGAGGGAAAGTACGGGCTGAAGGTATTTGATGTCAGTAATATAAGTGCTATTAAGCAAAATTTGAGAAGTCATATCAAAGGATTTCATGCATTTGATGCCATAGCTATTCGAGACCATAGTCTATTGGTCATAGGTAATGATGGATTTAGGCAATACGATTTTTCGGATCCCTCTAACATGAAACTCATGAGCTTAATTAATGTAACCAGGCCATAAGTATGAGAAATCTCAATTTTTTGTTATTATTTTTGTTTTTGGTGATGATAAAGCCATTGGTCACCTTCGCACAAGAGAAAGGTAATAATGAAAAAGAATATAATACCTATCTTCACCTCAAGAATGGAATAAAGGTATATGTCGAATTGGTTGACATTATCGATGATACTGTAGTCGTAGAATTGCCTAACGGTAGGCAGATAAAATATTTAGAAAGTCAGATAAGAAGTCTGGTGCAGCCTCTGTCAGAAGAACACGAAGTACTTTTAGCTGAGGCCAGACACCATTGGCTAGAGAAGAAAGCAACACCACATTTTTTTCAAATTAGAACCGGACTTTTATTAACTACGGTTTTAAATGGGTATCATTTTGGATTAAATTATAAATATCGTCTTCGAGGAGGACACTTTGGTACAGCAGAGATAGATGTGGATGTGTTAGAGGGTTCACAGTATGTCATATCTCAGGGATTTACACTTGGGTATGAATGGGTTTATTTTACAAACATGGCCAGTCCTTATGTTTCAGGTAGGGTCGGATGGGGGATAGGTCAGTTTCTTGGAGAAAGCATTGATCCATGGAGGCCGATATCGGATAGGTCCATCGACGGCGGATACAGAGCGGCAATCGGCACGGGTTTGTACTTTAAGAGTAAAAGACAAACCTCATTTAATATAGGGGTTGAATTGTTTGTGCAGCAAATGACATTTACCTATGTATCGAGTGGTCCCTGGCCTGGCGAAACTGTTATCGACCAGTTGTATAGAAGATTAAACTTGAACTTTGGATTTACTTTTTGAAGCTACTAAATAAAACATATAGCGAAGAAGCACTCATTAAGGGCTGCATAGATAATGACAGGAAATGTCAGAAGGCGCTCTATATGCAGTACTTTGATACCATGTATCGCATGTGCAGAAAGTATCTCAAGCAAGAAGACGAGATATTATCTGTACTGAATAATGGCTTTCTTAAAGTCTTTCAGAACATTGAATCCTTCGCCGGGAAGGGGAGTTTTGAGGGTTGGATCAGACGCATTGTCTATCATGATATGGTCGAATATCTAAGAGGCCAAAACAGGTATCATCAGTTCATAGTATTTGACAAAGAGCACCATGCACAGCCTGAGAAAGAAACACCTTCAGGGGCATTGGATGATTTGTACTATAATGATATCATAGACTTATTATCGTCTATTCCACCTAAAGCAGCTGAAGTTTTTCAACTGTATGCCATAGAAGGATATAATCACAGAGAAATAGGAGAGAAGCTAGAGATGAGTGAAAATACATCAAAATGGTACCTGGCTAAAGCCCGCCAAGCCTTAAAGGATGAACTCAAGAAAAAGTCTATCAATAAAAATATTGCCGGATAGTTATGAAGAAAGATATACGACATAGAGGCTGGAATGATATGAACCGTCTACTTGACGAACATATGCCGATCGATGATAAGCCTATCGCCTTATGGTGGTGGGGCAGTGCGGCTGCGGTTTTGCTGGTAGCCGGTCTAAGCTGGTATGTCCTGAGCACCAGGTCTGCCGAAAGACTACCTATTTTATCTCATTTTGAATTAGAGCAAGGCATAGATGACACCAATCAGAAAACAGTTATCAATGCCGTGGCAGAGAGCTCTCGTGAAAAAGATATGACTGATACCCGGTCTACATCTGTTAACGATAGTGACATATTTGAAGGTATTACCTCAGCACCCAATACCGAGCCACAAGGTCAACCACTTACCAGAGAAACAGATCGCCTAGCAATTACAGCGCATGCAGACATAGAAGTGATTGACGAAAATACAGTAATAACAACTGAAAGCGAGACCAATGCTATAAGCAGAAACAATGATCTGGCATTTGGCATTACAGAGGAACTTCCAACAAGAGACAATAAAGGCATGGTAACCAAAGGTTTCGACAATAGTACTAAGGCTATTGATATGCCTTATCTGTCGTCACCAAAAGCAGTTTCCCATCCTTTGATGTCCCGGTTCGTAATGTTATCTCTTGGTAGCAATGTGACGGTACCTTTTTCAATTGTCAGTCAGTTTGATATCGGTTTAGAGCGGTCAATTTCTAAGAAATGGGCATATCAAGTTGGACTCGGCGCAGGTATTAATGGTCTTTACTATAATCCTGATGTAGCATTGATGGAAAGATCAGGTAGTAGTCGGCGATCCAATGTCGTAATTCCAGATCACAACTCCCAAATAAGTAATTCTAGTGAAGTTGATATCGCTGCAGTGGATGTGAACCGTAACTTCTTCGCACATACGTTTGGTCACTTAGTATACCGGATGAATGACCAATGGCAGTTTTTAGCCGGTGTAGAAATGGCTTATCGGTTTGGCATCAGCATTGACGAATTGTTTCATACCGGTGAGACCACCTCAGGGAGTTTTTCTTCTCTCAGTTATACTGGTGAAGAAATAGAACAGCTTTTTGTTATTTTCAATCGTTGGGATATAAGGCCGTCCTTAGGTGTTGGATACGATTTTAATGCCAGATTCGGTCTACATCTTCGATACAGGCATGGGCTGAACGGTCTAATAGCCCATCCAGTAGACGGATTTAATAGCGCTTATACTAGAAATGTTCAAATGGGACTGATGTATCGTTTTTGATACAGGTTTTTTTTCTCAGCAGAAAGTGCAATTATAGGTGAAGGTTACTCTTGCGTTCGAGTAATACTTCTTCAGATTCTTCACGATCAGGATCGGGTACACAACAATCTACTGGACAAACGGCAGCGCACTGTGGCTCTTCATGAAATCCGACACACTCCGTGCACTTCTCTGGAACAATGTAGTACAGTTCATCAGAGATGGGTGTTTGTTTAGCAGAGACATCTACAGCATTTCCAGTCTCCAGTGTGTAAGTGCCTTTTAAGGTCGTACCATCTTCCATTGCCCATTCTATCCCACCTTCATAGATGGCGTTATTAGGGCACTCCGGTTCACAAGCTCCGCAATTGATACATTCTTCTGTTATGATTATGGCCATGATATTCTCGATTTATACATAGAAAACAAGACAATCCGCATTTTGATTAATTCAAACAGTAGGAACTTGTCTTATCAGCTTAATTACTAAATTATGACGCAAAAATACAACAACTATTTTACTGGTCAATAATAACAATAAGTTACGCAACTTTCATTGAATAATTGATCCTTCAAACAGACATAAGGCTGCATATATTCTTTGCATGGGCAAACCCATGACATTTGTGTAAGAACCTTTGAAGCTGAGTATTTTATTGTGTCCTATCCATTCCTGTATGCCATATGCTCCAGCCTTGTCCATGGGATTAAAGTGCTGAATATAAAATTCAATTTCTTTGTCAGTAAGTTTATCCATTTTGACAACGCTTGTATCAGAGAAAGTCAAGTTATGTACGCCGGCAAAGCAAACACCGGTTATTACAGTGTGTTCATCATTGGACAATCTTTTCAACATGCTTACAGCTTCTGACCTTGAAGAAGGCTTGCCCAATTGTTCTCCCTGGTGAACGACGATGGTATCGGCTCCGATAATTAGAGTATCATCATTATTGATCTTTGACCGCACATCATTTGCTTTTTGGTAGGCCAATTTTACTGGTATGTCTTCTATGGCCCATTTTGGGTCAATATCTTCCGGAATATGTGAAGGCATTATTTCAAAAGTATAGCCTGCTTCTGTCATGAGTTGTTGCCGTCTCGGCGATGTAGAAGCTAATATCAATTTATATGGCAGTTTGATTTTACCCATAGTATCATTGTTTAGTCATACAAATGTAATACATCTAGGGTTAAATACTCGACACCACAAGAACGATATGCAGTATCCCACAAATCATTAAAAGCTTCATCATAAAACTTGCTAATGAAAAATATGAAGCCTTCGTCTGCGTAGCTAATATGTACAATGTAAATCCTAGTAGAAAAATAATTGGTGTTACTGTCGATAACACAATGAGGAGACTTAAATACTCAAATACATAGATGAGCCATGCGACAAATCCAAATAAGAAGACAATGATATAAGACGATGACAATATAGCTGCAGCCTCTATGCCATATCGTACAGGAAATGTCATGATCTGTGCTGCTTTGTCTCCTTGAATATCTTCTATATCCTTTATAGCTTCTCTTATCAATGTTGTCAGGAATATGGAGCCGGTTAGAAAAATAAGCCCGTAAAAGTAAATAAAGAAATAGCCCTCATATTTGAGGTAAAAGCTCCAATACATATTGCTCTCCACCAAAAGAAATAAAAAGGGCAAACTCGCAATCATAGTGGCAATAAACACATTGTCAATGACTGCCTTACCCTTTACCTTACTTGAATACAAATACATCATTGCAAAAAAGGTAGGGTAGAGGATAGACAACCCCGGTCTATCAAGCCGTATTGCCGTATAGATTGATATCGCTGTGCCTATAAGCAGACAAAAAATAATTGAATAGCTTAAAGTTGAAGTGCTGAAATGCTCAAGTGTGTTTACCCTGTCAGGCTTATTGACAGCATCTGTCTCTTTATCAAATAGGTTGTTGATGATGTAGCCGCCAGTCATCAATAAAAACACACAGACACCAAATAATGCAAACTCAACGAGTCCTATGCTTAAGTCTAAATCGAAGCGATTGGCCGGTAAATAGAAAAAAAATGCATATATCACACCAGCCGTGATGAGGGCAATTATGACATTTCCGACCCTAACTATATGATGTAGAGAATTTATCATAATTTATATTGCAATGTCATTCCTTTAGCCAGGAGTGTTTTTTGTATGATATCTCTGACACAGCCCTGTCCACCTCTGAAGGGACTGATATATTTAGATATATTAATAATGTCAGGCTCCGCATCAGAAGGGCAACTCGGATAGCCCACAAGTTGCATAACCTCAAAGTCAGGGAAGTCATCGCCCATGTATAGAATATCTGTACTCACATAATTGTGCGTTTCACAGAAATCCATTAAGTCTTTTGGCTTGTCCTGAGAATTGTCATATATGTCCTTTATACCGAGGTTTTGCATTCTTATTCTGACCCCTTTAGAATTACCACCTGTAATGATGGCTATATGTAAACCTTGAGCGACAGCAGACCGCACTGCATAGCCATCTCTGGCATTCATGATTCTGAGATGGTCACCATTTTCTGCGATAAGCATATCACTATTTGTAAATACACCATCGACATCAAATATTAAGGCTTTTACAGATTCGAGGTTCATAACGGATTCAATTTATGTATCATATCTCTAACCATGATAAGACTATAGAGTTTTATTTTGAAAATTGAAGTGAAAAAATAGTTTGATAGCTCATTCAGTGTAGTACAATCCAATGTTCTAAGTTCGCATCTATTTATATCTATGCAGGAGTGTAAAAACGTCCAATATTACAAAAAAAAAGAGGATTCATACTTTGATGAATCCTCTCTAATGTAGCGGGGGCAGGACTTGAACCTACGACCTTCGGGTTATGAGCCCGACGAGCTACCAACTGCTCCACCCCGCGATCTAATTTCTTTGTTTTTGTCTTCGGTGTGCAAATATAAAACAATAATTTTTATTTGCAACTCTGTACGGCAAATTGTCTTAATGAATAATTAAACTGTTGCTGTCCAATACGCTTTCTTTAGCTGATAGCCTGTAGAAATACATACCCGCCGGTAAATGGTTTAATTGCAGTGTTTGTCTGCTGTTGTCTTGAACCATCTCTCTTAAGACGACTTGCCCAAGTGCATTTCTAAGCTCAAATGCTATAGGCTCATTCACTTCTGACACGCTAGTGATATCAACATGTATAAATGAATGTGCAGGATTAGGATATATTTTTACTGACGCATCGTGTTCTGGCTTTACAGATGTAGGCGTGCGGAAAATAACCACTTCCATATCATCGAATGTAAATCCATAATGATCACTTCTGTTACCAAAGTCTGTAGACATTCGCCACTGAAGGAATATTTGAGAACCAATATAATCTGATAAATCTATCGACTCCAAGACCCACTGATTTTGAATACCAGTGAATACAGGCTCATTCATAAAGCTTGGAGATATATAGTCTTGCGTAAACTGACCACATACCGGTGTCCATCCGGTAATACCGTTCTCTGAAATACTTAACTGGACTCTATCTCGGATGAAATCCATTTCCCACTTAGCTCTGAATGTTAAATAAGCCGCATCAGCTGTGCTTAGATCGATGGGCTCAATGAGTTGTATGGTATTTGGCGCCTGACCATCATAAGCTTCATTCGGACTGTCACTTATAGCAAATGGTGGGGTGAAAAAGTTCATGTTATCAAGACCCCATGTAGAGTTACCATTAGCGACCCAATTGTCCATATCTATTGCTCTTTCTTCAAAGATCACTTCAGAATACCCTTGATAAATACTGCTGAAAGTATCTGTCTCAATAAATGAGCCATTGTCTAAGTGAATAACATAGCTAATCTCTTCTCCTTTGAAGTTGTCAATATCAGGCCTGAATTGTATATCGAACTGTACTTCCCTTGAAGAAAATGGATCAATATGAATACTTTGTTCTTGAAGCTGAGATGTCACTAAATTGCTCAATGGTTCAAACATTAAAGTATAATAGCCACTCTGTAGACCAATCCTTTTGACCAAAACATTCACCGATGCATTTTTGTCATCAAATAGTGAGTGGGTCATATTTTGCACCTCAGCATAATTCAATACGGATAGCGCAGCCATGATATTAGTAGATAACATATCTCTGCACAATGGCTTGATCATAGATTGCGGTGGATAGAAGCCCATATCGGGGTGCCCTACCTCAGGTGTGAAAGCATATATGGCTTTTTTACCATCTGTGTTGCCATACATCCAATCATCCGCTGTACCATTTGTTGGATACAATATTTTGAAAGGTTCACCCACTTCATACTCGTTGCAATTTGCTAATGTCTTTCCAATTTCGTAAAACTCAAATGACTCTGGATTTATCAGGTTTTGATCTCCAAACGGAACCAATATCATCTCTCCAAATGAGTGATAATTAAGTGCCAAATCAAAATCTATATTTTCACACATCCACTTAATCGCCTGAGTCTCACGCTCTGAAAAAGGATGACTTCCTCTGTATGTGTCTAAAAATGGATTGCCGGAAGACCCAATCTCATCAGCACCAAATTGAAAATCGTAATTTCGGTTCAAGTCTACTCCTGTAGTGAAAGAACCTCCATCAAGCATGACGTCCTTCATATTTTTCCTGTGCATTCCAAAACCATGGCCCTCAAAGAAATGATTCTCATTAAACCGATAACCGTCCGGGTTGACCACAGGTACGAAATATATCTCTACATTATCTATGATATACTTTGAAATGGGATCTTTATCATAGCTTTCCAGCAAATACCAGATAAAGTACTGCATTTGACTTATGGTGATGGCTTCTCTGGCGTGATGAAGTGCCGTGATGAGAATTTTTGGTCTGTTAGGGTGGTTAACTGATGGATTATTGGTCATTTTATAATACCATAAGTTTCTTCCTCTCACCGTAGAAAAGTTATTGATCTGCGTTTGCTCGCCAAATAGCTGTGGAAAAGTCTGATGCATCCTTTCGAAATCTTCGTAAATCTCGACGAGTCTAGGATATCCACCCATAGATCCAAGAAAAAAGTTAGAAGGATCATTGCCTGAAGATTTTTCCCATATACATTTTTTCTCTCGGCAAAAAATGCCTCCACTACCTCTCATGGCCTCTTCCGCAGGCATACTGTTTACTTCCAGATAGTATTGACTCAAATCTTGTATAAGGACCCTCATCGGCACTTTATGGGATTGGAGTAAATCTACTTCGTATTCAGAAATCTCGAGGACAGGTGTTTGTTCATCTTTCCAATACGCTTCAGAAAGCATTCCATATAATTCAGGAAGATCATTTATCGAAATTTCGCTAAGATCAAGTTCTACTCTTGAATAATTGGGCATTTCCTGACCAAATGTTAGCGGCAATTGTAAGATAAGTAGAAGAAAAATAATACTAAGTCTACCGTGTATCATAAAGTTTATAACTTTCTATTTTGGTGTGTTCATGGTTTTAGCCAGCGGATTTTCATAAATACAAAAAGTATAATTTGACATTTCCACTCGCAACTGCAAAGATATCATTACTTAGCTACAAACATAAATTTTCTATATGTAAATTTCAAATAATATTACAAAAATATTTAATGTGTTGTTTGTCCGATTAGTGTATGGTTTATTTTCATCTTCCGGAGAGTGAGAAATGAGACACATTTTCTGAGGGCGTGCCCCCTTACTTCGTGCGGGGTCGGGCTATTCGCTTGTATTCGTAACTGTCTCGTGGGCAGTCACGAGATGTACGATGGCTTCCTCCGGTCGCCCCCATACATCTGTTCCTGCTTTCCACTCGTCAGCCACTCATATCGCTTCTATCCCTCACGCAGGAAATCAGTTGTCAGTTGTCAGTTGTCCGTTGTCAGTTGTCGTTTGAGGTGTTACGGGTTATCGGGTATCAAAAGTTTAACGCTTCGCTGTTTAATGTTTGAGATACGCTGCGCTTTCTCAAACGTTTACGCTGCGTGGACTATGTCCACTTCGCTGTTTAGGCTTGAAGTAGGTCGCAAGCTTTCAAGTTTTATTGGAGGGTTCGATCGAGTTGTTTTGTCGCGATTTTTGCTTCTTTCAGCGCAAAAATTGCGCCAAAACATTTGTTAATAATCCACATAACCCAGGGCTGACGCCCTGCGCTATTATGATGTCGCCTCTCTGAGGCTTATATCCATCTTTGATCTCGAATTTGGGCAACTACATAAGCTAAAAACGATTTTCATCTTTTTCCTTTTATCTTGATTCTTGGTTGCGGGGTATCTGTTTTTCTTCCTT
>SLDF01000239.1 GCA_007125435.1 Saprospiraceae bacterium | reverse complement strand
GTGGATGCATTGGATCACAATCTTGATGCGGTCTCTGTGACGCTAGTGCCCATGCTCGATAGGATATATAATGAGATGATGACTAAAGCCGCAATGCGTGGTGAAGATCCACATAAATGGGTTAACCCCGCACTGTATGGTCAGTGGATATTAATCGGCTTTGCATCGGCATACGATTACCTGACCAATTCTATACTAGACTTCAATACATTTGTGAAGTTGTTTTACGCTTCTTTTCATCCGGCATATAATGGAGGCCGTCGTATGGTTTATCCCAACCCCATTGGCATTTTTATCACAACCGCTAAAGGCGAAATGCTAGGCTTTCATGCCATTTCATTGCTGCGTATAGATCAGGACCCTAAGGGAGAGCACAGAGCGTACTTCCTCAATCCTAATAATGAAGGGCGTCAAAACTGGGGGCAGGGTATAGTCCCGTCTGTATATGGAAATGGTGAAATGGCAGGTGAATCATCTTTGCCATTTTACCAGCTAGCAGCTCGGATATATGCCTACCATTACAATACTATGGGTGCAAAAGCAAAACTGAAAAACGTGCCCGTACATGAAGTCAACAAAGTAAAAAAACTAGCACAAGAGAGCTGGGGAAAATCATACCTTTGGAACGAAACAAAAAAAGAATGGTAAGACACTCATCTAGAATAGAACTCAAACAATCAGCCTATAAAAATAATATAAACTTCATCAGGAAAAAGATAGGACCGGAACCGATTCTATCTTCTGTAGTCAAGGCAAATGCTTACGGTCATGGCATTGAGACATTTGTGCCAATGGCGGAGCGCTGCGGTATTAGACACTTTTCGGTGGCTTCTTCTTTTGAAGCTGAGGAGGTGCTGAAAGTCTGCCGGCCGGACAGTACCATCATGATTATGGGGATCTTATATGAGGAGGATATTGCCTGGGCATTAGAGCATAAAATTGAATTTTATGTTTACAATTATGAGGGTGTCAAAAAAGCGCTCGAGGTAGCTAAACAAGAGTCAAAAATTGCTAGATTACACGTGGAGGTGGAAACAGGTGCCAACAGAACTGGTATGACAGAAGCTGAATTCAAAAAGACCTTAACTCTGCTAAAGCGACATCAAGGGTATCTTAGCTTCAAGGGGCTATGTACACACTTTGGAGGTGCGGAAAGTCTATCTAATCAGTTTAAGATTGATGCCCAGCACAAGCGATATAAGGCGTTTCTCAAGGAGTGCAAGACCAAAAAAATAATGCCTAAAATTAGACATATTGCATGTTCTGCGGCTGCTCTTATGATGAAGGATACCGTTTACGATATGGTACGCATTGGAGTCGTACAGTATGGATTTTGGCCTAGTCCGGATACTTACTACCATCACCTGTCATCAATTAATAAAACTTCTGATGCTTCCCTCAAACGCATCATATCCTGGAAGACTAATGTCATGGACGTTCGAAGAGTGCCTCAAGGTGACTTCATAGGTTATGGAACGGCTTATCAGGCAACTCAACCTATGAAAATAGCGGTACTTCCATTGGGCTACTCTAATGGTTACCCAAGGGCTTTATCCAATCGAGGGCAGGTACTCATATCTGGTAAGAAAGCCCCCATAGTTGGCTTGATAAATATGAATCTCTTCATGGTGGACATCACACACATACCTGACGTGTCAATTGGTGATGAGGTCGTCCTTATAGGCCGCCAAAAGAATAATGTGATCAATGTTTCAAGCTTCACCAATACCACTCAGCTGTTAAACAACGAAATGCTGAGTCGACTGCCTGCGGCCATACCTCGTAAAGTGGTGAGGTGATACATAGCATCCCTACTGGCTAGTAATAGTCCAGAGTCATCTGATCAATTGACTCGATAGCCTCTGGGGCAGCTGTAGTTTCTAGCATGTCTCTCGAACTTGTCAATATCATCGCTGCAGTCACATCGGTTGCACCTTAATAGTAGAGCTATGACTTTGTCTCCACAGTTGATCAAGTGATATCTATTGTTCTTATTTCGCAGCTTGTTAGATCGCCATATGTCATCTATTCTATGCGTTTTGTTAAACTCTATGCTGCTGTTGATAAGTTCATTTTGGTAAACCGTCCTCACCCATTTATTTATCGTGGCCTGCATGACTTCATCGTCCGATGAATATGAGCCGTGATACTCATAGATGTAGCATGGGATGAGTGAGATGCTATCCGGATCGCTGAAGTGCCATAGGAGATTGTCTTCCTCGTAGGATAGTAATTTAAAGTATTGGTTAGATGGTGAGACGAACATACCATTCTTGTCAAATACTTCTAATGACTCTCCCATATTTCTTCTGGCTTGCCATTGCTGAGCTTCGAGTCCTACAGGTCTACTATGATACCTCAATGAATACAAAACAGACTCGATGGCTCGATCATTCCATGACCTATCATTTTGCTGTCTAAAGACAAATTGTAGCTCAAAGAACTCATTCTCAAACGGCTGATTAAATAATAAAGTATAAGCTTCTGAAGGCCCATAAATATCGTCCACATAGGTCATTGTATAGCTTGATAGTATGCCATTGATTCCCAAGTCAGGACTTTCTACTATCTGAGCATTGTTCATTTTCTTTGCGCGTTTGCTTACAGATTTTTCATACTTCTTGACGGACTTGGTCACTGAGCTTTTGCCCATTTTGATTGACCTTGCTCTGAGGACGTAGCTGTTGTCAATGATAAACTCATGATCTGAGACAACCTGATATGACTTGGCCTTGATCAGAAAGGAAATACTTACAGGGTTGCCGTGCTTGGTAAACCTTAAATTGTCCTCATCCCATTTGATGAGACTCTTGATATCCATTTTCTCCTGCTGCTCTACCTGACTGTGCACCACACCTTGGGAACCCCAAAACGCTATAAATATAAAAAGGAAGAACTTGTAGCCTACTACAATATCTGACGACATAAATGTAAAACGCATTTATCTGATTTTTTTTCTATACTTTTTCAATCCACTTAAAGTTATGGATTTTTCATTAAAAAAGAAAGTGTAATAAGCTTTTTAATTATGGACATGCTGCATGATTCGGGGTTTAATAAGCATCTTAACGGATCACTTATTTTTTCTGGGGACTAACACATAAAAAGTCAAAAGATCAACAATTGGTTAATCGGTTCATAGCTTTTTTTCATGATAAGAACATGTGAGAAATACATACATGTGGCAGGG
>SLDF01000428.1 GCA_007125435.1 Saprospiraceae bacterium | reverse complement strand
TATATTACGCACTAAGGGCAAAGCAAGACTCCGACCAGTCATCACCTGTATCAGACTGGTTGACCACTTTAGGGATGGATGACACCCATGTGAGCGAGAGAGACGGCTCAGGAATTTCCAGGAAAAACCTGTGCACAGCGATGGCCATGACAGACGTTCTCGGCCACATCTATCGAAAGACATATTACAGTGATTTTATGTCATCGTTGGCTAGGCCCGGTGAAGAAGGCACACTAAAGCGGGCTTTTTTGAAAATGCCGGGTCAAACCGAGCTTTATGCTAAGAGCGGGTCACTAAGTGGTGTCATTGCTTATACAGGCTATATAGTTGATGGCGATAAAGACATCATCGCATTCACAGTGTTGATTAATCATTACGATGGATCTTTCTCTGTTGTCAGAAATCACATCGAGCAACTGGTGTATGCCATTTCGAGAGTGAGGAGATGAAATAGGTTTTCTCGTTAATTAACTCTTTTCCTACGGCAACATAGTGGCTTGTTTTCAGTTATTAGGACGAGACAAGGAGGTGCGTTATACAATTACCATGAGAGATCAAGCTCAAGATTTATTACAGTTGTTTATAAAATAAAGGCAAGAATCTTTGAGTGCAAAAAAAGGGCTGAATCCACATGTCAAAATTATATCGCATATTCCGGGTTAAATAGTAAATTTGCAGACCAATTTTCAAATAAAGACACATGACACCAATTGCACCAACTCGATTTCAGGATAGACATATAGGCGTATCTCAGTCCGAACTTAAGGAGATGCTTGATACACTCGGTGTAGACAGCTTAGACGCCCTTATAGATGAAACCATCCCAGCTGGTATACGAAGCACAAAGCCATTAAATATACCTCCTGCTCAGACAGAGTATGAGTATCTTTATACACTCAGAAAAATTGCAGACAAGAATGAGCTGTTTAAAAACTACATTGGCCATGGCTACTATGGTACCATAACGCCCTCTGTTATATTGCGCAATATCTTTCAAAACCCGGGCTGGTATACGCAATATACACCATATCAGGCTGAGATAGCTCAGGGTCGATTAGAGGCTTTGCTTAATTTTCAAACTGTAGTAAGTGACCTGACTGGTATGCCGATTGCCAATGCTTCCTTACTTGATGAAGGTACAGCTGCGGCAGAAGCTATGACTATGTTTTTCAGTATAAAAAACAAGAGAGCCAAAGACGCAATAAGAGACGAGTTTTTTGTGTCGAACACCGTTTTTTCACAAACCATAGATATTTTGATGACAAGGGCAGAGCCATTGGGTATCAAAGTCGTAGTAGGAGACTGGAAAACACATAAATTATCAGATGCGACCTTTGGTGTGCTCTTACAATATCCTGATAAAAACGGAAAGATAGAAGACTATAGAGCGTTTGCCTCAGATTTAAATGAAAGGGACATTGCGTTGACGGTAGCTGCAGATCTACTTGCTATGGTTCTTCTGACACCTCCTGGTGAATGGGGTGCAGATGCCGTAGTTGGCAACACTCAGCGGTTTGGAGTACCTATGGGATATGGTGGTCCTCACGCAGCTTACTTCGCGACTTTAGACCAGTATAAAAGGCAAATTCCCGGTAGAATCATAGGTCTCTCTATTGACAGTAAAGGTGCACCAGCTTTGAGGATGGCCTTGCAAACCAGAGAACAACACATCAGAAGAGAAAAGGCCACTTCTAATATTTGTACAGCTCAGGCCCTATTAGCCATAATGGCCGGTATGTATGCTGTTTATCATGGCCCTCACGGCCTGAGAGCTATTGCAAAAGCAATACATTCAAAGGCCTATAAGTTGCACAACCTTTTGGATAATGGCGGGTATAAGATGCATAGTGACTGCTTCTTTGATACGATCACAATAGAAGTATCCGAAGATGAAAAGACAAAGATCAAACTGCTTTGTGAGACATCAAAAATCAACTTAGGATACAGCGCTGATGTCATAAGAATTGCCATTGACGAGACCCATACGCAGGAAGATATGGACCAATTGGCAGAGATTCTGATGCTGGTAAAAGCCGGCTCTGTTCACGAGATAGAAAAGACAGAAGTCAAGTTGCCGGAAGGTCTGGGAAGGACGACTGAATTTATGACCCATCCTGTATTTAATAGCCATCATACTGAGACAAAGATGATGCGCTATATCAAGCGTCTAGAGAATAAAGACCTATCACTGGTGCATTCTATGATAAGTCTGGGCTCATGCACGATGAAGCTCAATGCGGCTACCGAACTCATCCCGGTCAGTTGGGAAAAGTTTGCTAACCTGCATCCCTTTGTTCCTGCCGATCAGGCTAAAGGTTACCAACAAATATTCGAAGAGCTGTCAGCGTGGCTATGCGAGTGCACCGGATTTACAGCATGTAGTTTGCAGCCAAACTCCGGGGCTCAGGGTGAGTATACCGGGCTCTTGACCATCAGGGCTTACCATCTGGATCGAGGTGACAACCACAGAGTTGTCAACTTAATACCGTCATCTGCTCATGGCACCAATCCGGCAAGTGCTATTATGGCTGGTATGGAAGTTGTCGTTGTCAAGTGCGATGATAAGGGTAATATTGACATAGATGACCTAAGAGCAAAGGCAGAACAGCATAAAGACAGACTCTCAGCATTGATGATAACATATCCATCTACCCATGGTGTGTTCGAAGAGGGTATCAAAGATATCTGTAAAATCATCCACGACAACGGGGGCATGGTATACATGGATGGAGCAAACATGAACGCTCAGGTTGGTCTGACTTCACCCGGAATCATTGGAGCAGATGTGTGCCACCTTAACCTTCATAAAACCTTTGCCATACCTCACGGCGGCGGAGGACCAGGCATGGGGCCGATTTGTTGTAATGACCATCTGGCACCATATCTGCCGGGACACGTATATGTACATACCGGTGGACTAAAAGCCATCAGGGCTGTATCTTCAACCCCATGGGGAAGCGCCAGTATTTTATTAATTTCCTATGCGTATATCAAAATGTTGGGAGCAGAGGGCTTAACAGATGCTACGCGATATGCCATTTTAAATGCCAACTATATCAAGCATCGGTTAGAGAAGTATTATAATGTACTCTACACGGGCAGTAAAGGTCGTGCAGCTCACGAGCTCATAATTGACCTTAATCCTTTCAAAGCCATTGGTGTGACGGCAGAAGATGTAGCGAAACGACTAATTGACTATGGCTTTCATGCGCCTACACTTTCTTTCCCCGTTGCCGGAACATTGATGATAGAACCAACAGAGAGTGAAAGTAAAGACGAGATAGATCGCTTCTGCGACGCCATGATTGCCATCAGAGTAGAAATAGATGAAGTGGCAGATGGAACATATGAGCAGCATAATAATATGCTGTCAAATGCACCACATACACAGCAACAATTGACGGCTGATCACTGGCCTCATGAATACAGCAGAGAAAAAGCGGCATATCCATTACCTTATCTGAGAGAAGGCTATAAGTTCTGGGCTTCAGTAGGTCGGGTAGACAGTGCAAGAGGCGACAGACAACTCATCTGTACATGTCCACCTATGGAGGCTTATGAAAGCGAAAGCTAAGGGCCTGGAGATCTATCGTGATTATGACTTATTGCTACAAAGGTCTCATACCAGTACCAGAAGCTTTGTAAATAATTTATAAGGTAGGCGGATTAAAGCCTGTCAGCCAATACTAACATTTTCGACAATGGATATTCGCCCATTCAAACTCTCAATTGTAGATCAAGAGATGCTGGCATCTCCCGACTCTTTTTTTGATGCTGTAAAGGAGGAGTACAATAGCTTTAAAGAAAACGGATTCTTTGATGATATCGAGGATAGAGCCCTGTATTTATATCAGATAAAAAGAGGCAAGTCAAAGCATTTAGGGCTAGTAGCAACAGTTCATATCGAAGATTACATTGCCGGTAAGATCCTCAAACACGAACATACGCTCGTAGAGAAAGAACAGAAGATCATGAATCTTATCTTTCAAAGGAGGGCTATGATTAAGCCCGTTTTGCTGACTTTTCCGCCCTACAAGCCCATGAAAGATTGGATGCTTGACTATAAGAAGAAAAACAAACCGTTTTTTAGTGTAAAAATCAACACACTTGATGAAAAGCACACCCTATGGCAAATCACAGATGAAAAGATCATTGAGCGCTTCAAAGTTGCTTTTAGAGATAAAGTGAAAAAAGTCTATATAGCAGATGGCCACCACAGGTCATCTACTAACCGCTATCTCTATGAAGGAGGACAGGGTGAAAAGCACAACATGAAATTTGACAACCTTTTTTCTGTATTTTTTGATTTTGATGAGCTTGATATTCTGGACTATAACCGACTTGTAGACATATTGGATGAAGTCAGCCCTACTCAGCTCATGGCCGGTATTGCGAAATACTGCGACATAGAGCTCTTATCCACCATGAGAAAGCCTAAGCACAAGCATGAAATCACACTTTGTATTTTAAATGAATGGTACAGCTTGGTATGGAAGCCTGATGTTCTCCAATCTATGGGTGAAGAGACCGTAATATTAGATGCGCACCTCTTAGATACTTTGATATTTCGCGACGTGATGAATATTGAAGATGTGACAACTGACACAAGACTGTCTTATGTAGATGGCACAAAGCCTGTTGATTACATCGACCAAAAAATCCGCAAACGAACAGAGAGAGTTGCTTTTTGCCTTTATCCGGTGCGTATAGAAGATGTAACGACCATAGCCGATCAAAATCGAGTCATGCCACCAAAGTCGACATGGTTTGAGCCCAGGATACGCAATGGTATGGTGATTTATAACCTGAAAGATAGTTGAAAAAAATGACGTCTCCACCCAAACGACAATAAAAAAGAAATAGATAAACGACCAGTGCATGACTGAACGGTGCTATTAATTGTCTGAACTATGATTTATAGGATTTAGGGATGACTATGATTATTGGCCTTGTGGGCTGTTTGGTCTGTTCTTATCAGATAATTATCCTTATGGTAGGTCATTTATGGTCTTAAAGTTTGCATTTCGCATCGTTGGTGCTACCGATCATTTTTATTTTGAAGCTAATCGGTTTAACTCGCTACGCTCGCGTTTATAGCGGAGCATCTGTTGCAGATTTTTCAGTAGCTTTTAATTAGATTGTATTATGTAAATAGAACTTGAAAGCCTTCAGCCTACTTCAAGCCTAAACAGCGGAAAGCACGGAGTGCTTGCAGCGTAAACAGCAAACGGAGGCGATAGCCGACCGTTTGCCTAAACAGCGAAGCGTTAAACTTTTGATACCCGTAACACGCAACCGACAACCGACAACTGACCTGTGAATACAAGCGAATAGCCCGACCCGAAGGGTCACGCCCAAACCCTAAAAATGCTTTTTATCAGAATAATGGTGAAAAGGGGGAGACAAAACACAACACTTTCAAATTAAATTGCTTTTTAATTGTGATATTTGCAGAAAATAATTGTCACATGGAGACGAATAACAGAATAATTATAATCGGTGGAGGACCTGCGGGTTCAACTACGGCTTCTTATCTGGCGAAGAAGGGGCATGATGTTCTTGTCATAGAGAAAGAAAAATTTCCACGACCACATGTAGGTGAGTCGCTCATACCTTTTACGCATGATATGTTTAAGGAGCTTGGCTTATTGGATGAGATGGAGGCCAAATATAACCGAAAACCTGGTGTCAAGTTTACGAGCAGTGATGGGGCACAAAGTACGGTTTGGTATTTTGACAAGATCATCGATGGTCCTTCGTCATTGTCTTTTCACGTAGAAAGGGCACCGTTTGACAAATTATTGCTCGACAAGTCTGTAGAATGGGGTGCAGAGGTGATGGAAGAGTCGACTGTAACGGATATAGACTTTGATCTGCCTGATAATATGTCTTGTGTAACGGTGACAGATAAAAGCGGTAATATGAGCAAACATTATGCGAGGTTTGTGGTGGACGCTAGTGGCCAGTCTACTTTCCTGGCTAATAAATTTAATGACAAGACGAACTATGAAGGACTAAACAGAGTGGCTCTCAATACCCATTGGTTTAATCCCAATTACAGCGCTGAGCTGGCAGAAGGCTGTATAGAGATCATTCATCTCGGTGGCGAAAAGCTGGGCTGGATCTGGGCTATACCCTTAAGTGCCGACTGGCTGAGTGTGGGCGTGGTCATGTCAGCGGATCACTTCAAAGCACAGCGCAAAAAGTATAAAGGCGATCCTGACATGCTGGAGAAAATATACCATGGAGAGCTGGCCGAGTCAGCGGCGATCAGCGCGATTCTGAAAGATGCAAAGCAGGACGAGCGTGTCAATGCTCATGGTGATTATTCTTATTACACGGAAAATAAGTATGGGAAAAATTATGCTGTAGTAGGAGATGCATCAGCTTTTCTTGACCCTATCTTTTCGAGTGGTATCTATGTGGGAATGGTCAGCGGCAAGCTTGTGAGCGAGCAGATTGATAAGTTGCTGAGAGAAGGTCTGGCACCTGATGAAACATTGAGAAGAGCTTATGAAAACATCAAAGGCGGGTATGATCTGGTAGAAAAACTGATCAGGACATTCTATGACCCCAATGCCATATCGCTATCCAGTCTCAATAATGTGAAGGATGTAGACTATGAAAAGTTTCATAAGGCATATACCATATACCATTATATATTGGCCGGGGACTTCTTCAGTAATCCTACTAAATATGACAAGGTCATAGATATGTTGAAAGATTCAGATAAGCTAGAGAAGTTTAGAAACTTTATTTACTCTAAAGAAAAAGCGGCAGTGTAATGGGTGTATCTCATTTTGACGCTTTGGGCATCACCCTCCTCCTGTCGTCGTCAGGTCGCTATGCTTCGGGGCTCGCTGTTCGCTCGGTCCTTCGGACTCACTCGCATGCGCTCGCGACCCACTCCGCAGCGCTGATGCATCACCAGAAAAAACGACATTTTGATATGCACCCCGGTGTAATCATGTCTTTTTAATAATTGCATAAAAAGTTGAATATCATGTGGCGCTGGAATTGCGTAATATGTTGTGGATTATTGATCTTAGCATTGTCAATGTGCTCAGATCGCATAGAGAGTGAGCCTAAGATAACAGTGGTCGAGACAGAGATATCATTGGATCACATAGACGCTCCAAAGCGGTTATCGGAGTTTGACATGTTTGATTTGCCTTTGTCCGATATGTCACCAAAGGCAGGCGTCGAGCTTTATACATTAAATAGCTCGCTGTTCTCTGACTATGCTTACAAGAAGAGATTCATCCATTTGCCTGAGGGTACAGCTATGACTTATCACGGTACAGAGGCGTTTGATTTTCCCGAGGGCAGTTATATATTCAAATTCTTTTATTACCCGCATGACTTCAATAAACCGGATGGTGATAAAACCATAATGGAGACACGTGTTCTCATCAAACAGAATGATGATTGGATAGCACTGCCATATGTATGGAATGAAGACCAAACAGATGCAGAACTGTCTATCACAGGCGAAGACATACCGGTAGCATGGGTAGATGAAAGTGGCGAAAAGCAGGAGCTTGTCTATGAAACGCCCAATATGAATGATTGTAAGAGCTGCCATGAATACGATAAAAAACTCATTCCCATCGGCCCCACAGCAAGACACCTCAATAAATTAACCCATATAAATGGGCAGGACCAAAATCAACTAGAATATCTGAGAACAATAGGCTGGATAACCGGTATGCCGGCGATAGAAGATTGCCCGGACATTGCCAACTGGGAAGACCCAGAGTCCGGCACGTTGGATGCAAGAGCTAGAGCCTATCTGGATATCAACTGTGGTTATTGTCACCATCCATCTGGCCCGGCGAAAAACAGCGCCCTTCATCTACATGCCTATGTGGATAAGCCGGCAGCTCTGGGCATTGGAAAGACACCTATTGCAGCCGGGAGAGGCTCCGGGGGTAAAAAGTATGATATCGAACCCGGCAATGCAGATGCTTCTATCATGGTCTACAGAATGGCCTCAGACGAGCCGGGTGTCATGATGCCTGAAATCGGTAGGAAGCTCATTCACAGTGAAGGCGTCGACCTCATAGCTGCCTGGATTGATGGTATGCAATGACGATTCTTAATGAAAAATACAATAGGACTGGTAATATTTTGTTATCTATGTCGGATGATTGATCCGCTTTGAACATTAGAAGTTCACGTGTTCCAATAGCGTTAAAAGTTCTAATGTAAAATCAAGGCTGATGTTATCATCCTGACACAAAGAGTGAATATCAAAAATATATCCAATTGGCTGCGGCCGGGTCATCATGAGTATAGATCTATACAGTAAAAAATCACGCTGGAAAGTTTACTTGGCTATTGCAGGTGTGCTTATCCTGGCTATGACTTTGGTATATACCAACTATCTGGCTTCAAGTGTGGCAGAGAGAGAGCATCAGGCCATGGATATCTGGGTCAAAGCGTATGAAACCTTAATGGAGCAAACAGATGACCCCAATTACGACCTTTCCTTTCAGCTCAGTGTCATGCAGACCAATCAATACATACCGGTCATCGTCACAGATAATAATAATAACATTGTTCTCGCCGAAAACTTTGGCAGAAACCCATCCCCCGAATATCTGGAGAAGCAACTAGAAAAGATCAAGTCTTCCGGCAATGAAGCTATCAGAGTAGAGTTTATGGGAGAAGTGAATTATCTCTACTATAAGAATTCGGTCATTCTTGATCGACTTAAATACTATCCGATCATACAAGTGACCTTGATTGCTGCATTTATTGCCATAGGATATATTGGCTTTAGCAATGCCAGACGAGCCGAGCAAAATCGCGTATGGGTAGGCATGGCCAAAGAGACAGCACATCAGCTAGGCACGCCGATCTCAGCAATGATGGCCTGGCTAGAACACTTGAAGCTCATGACAGAAGATCAGCCGGATCAAAAAGAGGTGCTGGTAGAGCTAGAAAAAGATGTGAACAGACTGGAATTGGTCGCCGATCGGTTCTCTAAAATCGGCTCGTCTCCCGAACTGGTGCCGACCAATATTTATGAAGAACTATACAGGGTGCAAAATTATATGGAAAAAAGGTCGCCGAAAAGAGTGTCCTTTGACTTTCCATCACAAGACACAACGCCTTTGATCGTTCATACCAACCCTCACTTATTTGAGTGGGTACTGGAGAACCTCGTGCGAAACGCCTTGGATGCGCTGGATGGTCAGGGTGTCATCTCTGCGCTAGTCTCAGAAGACCACAAGCATGTCTTTATTGAATTGTCTGATACTGGTAAAGGGATACCCGGCAATGCGCACAGCACGGTGTTTCAACCCGGCTACACCACCAAGAAGCGTGGCTGGGGACTTGGCTTATCACTCGCGAAGCGAATCATCGAGTCTTACCATAAAGGCAAAATCTGGGTGAAGAGCTCAGAGGTCGGAAAAGGCACCACATTTTGTATAAAGCTTCCAAAGAAATAGGAAATAGCCTTTTTTAACTAGTCTTATTTTAAAGTCAACAATTCAACCGTATAGTACAATGTGATTTCTTTTATGGTGTGATATCGACTATGGAGATTCACGAACACTTTCACTATTATAAAGGCCACATGTAAAACACTTTCAGCAGCCGGTACGCGAAAATTCGACATTTTGCTGTATGAAAATTTCAACTCGGCTTATGTATTGGAACTTATTAATGTTTGTTCTAATGGTGATAAAGTTTGTGATTTCACAAATGAGATATAGTCACCACCACCAAATTATACCAATACATAAAATCCAACCTCCCAAAGTATTCTTAGCTAACTCATTCTTGTGTATTTTCAATCACCTTAAAAAGCGAAAGTATAAAAGTTAAAAACGCAGAATGCATCTAGTCATTTTTTGTTAAAAAATCTTTTTAGAGGCCCATTTTATGGATTTTCATTCACTGGGGTATTAGTATGTGAATTCCTATTAATGAAAAAGCAACTTATACTTATGAACCGTATTTTACTATTAGCCCTTTTTTCGCTGTTCTTTCAAGTAGCACTAATAGCTCAAACCACTAATACCTTCACAGGAAATAATAGTAGTTCATGGTGGAGTCCGGGAAACTGGTCAACAAACTCATTACCTCAGCCTTTGGACAGGGTAATTATTCCTACCGGATTTAATGTATTGATTCCTTCATCTAGCCCTGCTGTGGCTGTTGCGTTAAATGTTGTAATTCAATCAGGTGCTTCATTGACTGTAAATGATGAACTGGAGATTAACCCTACCAGCTTTGTAGATGATAGGGTTGGCATACGAGTCGATGGAACATTAACTATTGGTTCAGATGGAGATGTTTATATACTAGATATAGGCAATGACGGGGTACGAAATGCAGGTATTTGCAATATTCATGGAGGATTGATTGTAGATGGTTGTGGTTTTGCGGCATACCGCAACGTAAGCGGTGGAGTCTGGAACAACTTCGGTAGTATCGGAACAACAAATACTATATCTGGTCGAGGCATTTGGAATAGTGGCTTCTTTTCAAATGAAGGAACTATTACTTTTAATGGGAGTATTGGCCAAGCCGCCATTTTATCAAATGATGGAGGCTTTGTCAATGAAACATGTGCACAAATAAATATTAATACCTCCTTTTTGAATGCTAACGGACTAAACAATAAAGGTCGTATTGAGTATATGACCAACTCCAATGGAAGCATTGGCATCAACAATGGTTTTATTTACACACCATCTACGGGTACAGTATCTGCCGACACAGATAATGGTGTCATCACTAGCAATCCCAATGTGCTTTTTTGGCATGGATGTTCTGGTTCCGATTTACAAACTACTGTAAATTGGTGGCGAAATGTAGAGTCTGTTGATTTTACTATGCCCAATAGAGAACATTATATTCCCTCTATGGACCAGGTAGCAAACAATCCTGTTGGATCAAGTATTATTCAACTTAATGAGAGCAGTAAGATTACACTTTTTACAAACGCTCATTTGACTTGCGTTGGACTGCAAAACAGTGGAACATTTGAACTGGAAAGAGATGCGCAGTATCAACCAGCATTTATTCAAAATCTGACCTGTGGTTACATCAACAACGCTGGTTTAATTAATATGCCTGATGGAGACTTTGAGAATCAATCGCTTTATCAGATTGCCCCAACAGGGTTACAAGTTTATAAAAGCTTTAGCAATCAAGGGCTTGTAGCTGATATGAGTGGCAATGTAGATCCATCTAATTTTACACCAAACTTTTCATTTATTGGTAATACACAGGTATTGCAGAACCTACCACTAAACCCGGCTTTGTTAGGCACCAATCCTTTTGTATTTGTTATTGAAGAAGCTGTTTTCAATACAGCCAACAACCAACTAATTGGGGAGATATTACCTTCTAATGATATGATTATTACAGGTCCTGCGGGAAACTACGAAGCAGGCTTAAGTATTAAGCTAGGTGGCTCTTGCACGGACAGGATGATGATTTTCAATTTACAGGTTACATCGCCACCGGAAGACTGTAATGGTGTGCCAGGAGGACCAGCACAGCCCGGTACACCTTGCGACGATGGTAATCCGGATACTGGTAATGAAATGTGGAATGACGATTGTGAGTGCATCGGTGAGCTGATCGACTGTGAAGGCATTCCGGGTGGCAGTGCCCTACCCGGCACAGCATGTGACGACGGCGATCCGACGACCGGCAATGATACGTGGAATGACGATTGCGAATGCATCGGCCAGTTGATCGACTGCGAAGGCGTTCCCGGTGGCAGTGCTCTACCCGGCACAGCATGTGACGACGGCGACCCAACGACCGGCAATGATACGTGGAATGACGATTGCGAATGCATCGGCCAATTGATCGACTGCGAAGGTGTCCCCGGTGGCAGTGCCCTACCCGGCACAGCATGTGACGACGGCGATCCG